>JAFSKJ010000034.1 GCA_017449025.1 Prevotella sp.
AAGAAGATGCAGGTATTGTGGCTCCGTTTCCTCACCGAAATCAACGATGAAACGCGCGAAGCCCCCGCTGAACTGTTAGAGAACGCCGAGGTGAGCGAGGCTCTCGAAATCGTGGAGCGTGCCGCCTTCGACGATGGCGAGTTGCGGGCCTACGATAAGTTCTGGGATGCCATTTCTTCTCGCAAGACAGAGATTAATGCGGTTAAGCGGGAGGCAGAGAAAGCCGTAGCAGAGGCCAAGGCAGAAGCAGCAGAGGCCAAGGCAGAAGCAGAAGAGGCAAAGTCCAAGCTCCAGCAAGACAAAATCGACACTGCCCGCAAGATGAAGGCCAAGGGCTACGCCGCCGATGACATTGCAGAAATAACAGGTCTCACCATTGAACAAATTGAAACCCTATGAGTCACGAAGTCAGTCCCGAGAGAGCCAGAGAAATAATTATCGAGAAGCTCAACAACTTTGTCCTTAACTATGCCGACGTAAAGAAGTTCGATGAGATTATGAAGAACAGGCCGATGGTTGAAAAGGAGCGTCAAAAGTACGACAACACTTGCTGGTCACTCACTGACAGCCTCTTTATGGAGCGCATCTTTTTCAAAGACGTCTTTGGTAAGGAAATAGGCACTGCTATTGACAAGGCCTTCACAGATATGTACAAGGAAGGCAAACTCCAAGGAGGTAGAGAATCAGCTCGACGAATGGTAAACGACGGAGTGTCTCAGGAATTAATTGCAAAGTATACTGGTCTGCCGGCAGAGGAAATCGAGGGGTTATAATATATATAATGTAGAACGAAACCGCAAATGAGCGGAAAGGCTACGGGTAGACGAGATTTGCTCGGGAATTAGACCGACTGACATAGAACGACATAAGGAAGCGTTCTTGCTTGGCAAGCGTCCCAAGGGCCGAGCAGTCATTCTGGCTTCCTCTTCAAGAACGTACTTACCGAAAGCGAGATGGCACGCGTCAAGCAGTCGATGAAACAGGACGAGACGCTGCACTACGGACTTGTCCTCTGCAATGTCTATAAGCGCGGAATACAAAAGGTGGAGTTCAGCAATGGCGAGCGCCGCATCGTCGATTTCAGGCCGCTGCTCACCAGCAGGTTGCGCGAACAGCTGCTCGACCACAGCAAGTTCGTACAGTTCGCCCTCACCGACTGGACGCTGGAGTGGTACAACGGCGTGGACTTCGCCCCCGAAAGGCTCTACGAGTTGGGCGTGGCGGCGTGTTTTGCACTTTAGAAGCCTTTATTTATAGTTTTTCTGCGTTAATCATCCATAAATGCTTTGCCAAGTCATCTTAAATTTGTATCTTTGCGCCCTAATTGCTATTTTTACTATGTCAGAAAGAAGAGTTAGGGTGCGCTTTGCACCCAGTCCCACAGGGGCACTCCATATTGGGGGTGTCCGCACAGCATTATACAATTACCTGTTTGCCCGTCAGCATGGCGGCGACCTGGTGTTCCGCATTGAGGACACCGATTCGAGCCGTTTCGTGCCAGGAGCAGAAGAGTATATCATCGAATCGTTCCGATGGCTCGGCATCAAGTTCGACGAGGGAGTGAGCTTCGGCGGCGACAAAGGCCCTTACCGCCAGAGCGAGCGCCGCGACATATACAAGAAGTATGTAAAGCAGCTTCTTGACAGCGACAAGGCATACATAGCCTTCGACACCCCGCAGGAGCTGGAGCAGAAACGGAAGGAAATACAGAATTTCCAGTACGACAGCCACACCCGCTCACAGATGCGCAATTCGCTGACCATGACCAAGGAAGATGTGGAAGCGCTGATGGCTTCCGGCCACCAGTACGTGGTACGCTTCAAGGTAGAGCCTGGCCGCGAGGTGCTTGTCGACGACCTCATACGTGGCGAGGTGCGCGTAAAGAGTGACATTATTGACGACAAGGTGCTATATAAGAGTGCCGACGAGCTGCCGACATACCATCTGGCCAATATCGTTGACGACCACCTGATGGAGATTTCCCACGTGATACGCGGCGAGGAGTGGTTGCCGTCAGCCCCTCTCCACGTGCTGCTCTACGAGGCTTTCGGGTGGCAGGACACCATGCCCCAGTTCGCCCATCTGCCGTTGCTGCTTAAGCCAGATGGAAAAGGGAAACTGTCGAAGCGCGACGGCGACCGCTTGGGATTTCCCGTCTTCCCCTTGGAGTGGCACGACCCCAAGACGGGCGATGTGAGCCGCGGCTACCGCGAGGATGGCTATTTCCCCGAAGCCGTTGTCAACTTCCTCGCACTCCTTGGGTGGAACCCTGGCACAGAGCAGGAGATGTTCACCCTTGACGAGCTTGTGCCCCTGTTCGACATCACTAAGTGCTCCAAGGCCGGCGCGAGGTTTGCCTATGAGAAGGGCATCTGGTTCAACCATGAGTACATCCTGAAAAAGTCTGCCGAGGAGATAGCGGCATTGTTCCTGCCAGAAGTGCTGCAGCACTGCCCCGGCGAGACTATGGAGCGCGTCACACAAGTCACGGCCATGATGAAGGACCGCGTGTCGTTTGTCAAGGAGCTGTGGCCCCTCTGCTCGTTCTTCTTCGAGGCTCCTACGGAGTACGACGAGAAGACGGTGAAGAAGCACTGGAAGGAGGACTCCTCCCACCGGCTGACCGAGCTTGTAGACATACTGGAGGGCATCGACGACTTCTCGTTGGAGAACCAAGAGCAGATAGTCCATCAGTGGATAGAGCAGAAGGAGTACAAGCTGGGGAACATAATGAACGCCTGGAGACTCACTCTGGTTGGCGAGGGCAAGGGTCCCGGCATGTTCGACATCTCTGCATTCCTCGGTAAGGAGGAGACTGTCAGAAGAATGAAACGCGCCATCGAAGTTCTCGGCTGATGATATACAACCTGATCATATACCTCTACCTGTTTGGCGTGGCTGTCTACAGCCGCTTCAACGAAAAAGTGCGCAAGATGTGGCACGGTGAGCGTGCCGCCTTTGCTGTGCTGAAGGAAAAGGTAGACCCGCAGGCTAAGTATGTTTGGTTCCATGCCGCCTCGCTCGGTGAGTTTGAGCAGGGAAGGCCCTTGATGGAACAGCTGCGCCGCAACCACCCCGAATACAAAATCCTGCTAACATTCTTCTCGCCCTCTGGTTATGAAGTCAGGAAAGACTACACTGGAGCCGACATCATCTGTTATCTTCCTTTAGACACCCCCATCAACGCCATCCGCTTCCTGAGGCTGGTGAGGCCGGTGATGGCGTTCTTCATAAAATATGAGTTCTGGTATAACTACCTCCATATTCTCAAGCATCGCAAAGTGCCTGTTTACAGCGTGTCAAGCATCTTCCGCCCCGACCAGGTGTTCTTCCGCTGGTACGGCAGGCAGTATGGTCGTGTGCTGAACTGCTTTACCCACTTTTTCGTGCAGAACGAGTTGAGCCGTGAACTGTTGGCAAAGATTGGCATAACCTGTGTCAGCGTGACTGGCGATACCCGCTTTGACAGGGTTCTTCAGATAAAGGAAGAAGCAAAGCAGCTGCCGGTGGTCGAGGAGTTTATCCGAGGACGTGGAAACACCGCAGACAACCCGCCCACGCCCCCGAAGGTGTTTGTGGCCGGTTCGTCGTGGCCGCCCGACGAGGAGATATTCATCAGGTATTTCCGTGAGCATCCGGAGTGGAAGCTGGTTATAGCCCCGCATGTCATAGGCGAAGACCATCTAAACCAGATAGAGCAGAAACTGGAAGGCTGGCATGTAGAACGCTACACAGCCTCCAGCAGTCAGACACCCCCTCCTTCGGATGCACTTGGGCAGGCACTCATCATCGACTGCTTCGGCAAGCTGTCGAGCATCTACCGCTATGCCGACGTAGCATATATAGGCGGCGGGTTTGGCGTAGGCATACATAACACGGTGGAGGCTGCCGTATGGGGCGTTCCTGTTATCTTCGGCCCCGAGAACAAGAAGTTTCAGGAAGCCCAAGAGCTGAAAGCCTGTGGAGGCGGCATGGAAATCAGCTCGTTTGAGGATTTTGCCAAGCTGATGGACACCTTCAACGCCAATCCGTCGAAGATTGCAGAGGCAGGGCGTGCTGCCGGAAACTACGTCAGCCAGAAGGCAGGTGCTACCAGCCAGATACTGCATCACGCCTTCAACACATAAACTACACATTGTTCCCTTATGCATAATATAGAAAAGGTAAGAGAAGACTTCCCCATACTGTCGCGTGAGGTGTATGGACGGCCGCTTGTGTATTTAGACAACGCCGCTACTACGCAAAAGCCCCTGTGCGTGCTCGACGCCATGCGCGAGGAGTACTTGAACGTCAATGCCAACGTGCATCGCGGTGTTCACTACCTGTCGCAACAAGCCACCGACCTGCATGAGGCCGCACGTGAGAAGGTGCGCAGCTTCATCGGTGCTGCCAAGACAGAAGAGATAGTCTTTACGCGTGGAACCACTGAGGCCATCAACCTTGTGGCGGCAGCCTTCTGCGAGTCGCAGATGCAGCCCGGCGACGAGGTGCTGGTAACCGACATGGAGCACCACTCCAACATAGTGCCCTGGCAGCTGCAGGCCAGCCGCCGGGGAATAGTGGTAAAGCATCTGCCGATAACCGACGACGGCCGCCTTTGCTCCGCCAACAGCCCCATGAACTGTGATGACATAGCAGCTCACATCACCCCCAAGACCCGCCTCATCAGCCTTGCCCACGTGAGCAATGTGCTGGGAACAGTAAACCCTGTCAAGGACATCGTAATCATGGCCCACGACCACGGCATACCCGTACTCGTCGATGCTGCACAGAGCGCACCGCACATGCCTCTCGACGTCGGCGACATGGATTGCGACTTCATGGCCTTCAGCGGGCATAAGATGTATGGGCCCACAGGTATCGGTGTGCTCTACGGAAAGGAACAGTGGCTCGACCGCCTGCCTCCATATCAGGGTGGAGGTGAGATGATTGACAAGGTGAGCTGGGAAAAGACCACCTTCGAGCGGCTCCCGTTCAAGTTCGAGGCGGGAACCCCCGATTACATAGCCACCCACGGCTTGGCCACGGCCATCGACTATATGCTGCGACTGGGACTCGACAATATAGAAGCCCACGAGCGCGACCTCACCAACTACTGCATGCAGCAGCTCAGCACTATCGACAAACTGACCATCTATGGCCCGCACGACAACCACGACGCCGTGGTGTCGTTCAACGTAGAGGGCATACACCATCTCGACCTCGGCACACTGCTCGACCGTCTTGGCATTGCCGTGCGCACAGGCCACCACTGTGCACAGCCGCTGATGACCAGGCTTGGTGTAGCAGGAACAGTGCGCGCTTCGTTCGCACTTTACAACACCCGCAGCGAGGTCGATGCCTTCGTTGAGGCTCTCAGGCGCGTAATAAAGATGTTCTGAGAAAGAAATTCCAGAAACCCTTTGGCAGATAAAAATATTTACGATAACTTTGCACCCGATTAAACTAAACGACAACAACATGGATGAACAGTTAAAACAAATAGGCGAGCGCCTGCGCGGGCTTCGCGACGTGCTTGACATACCCGTGAGCGAGATGGCAGAGACCATCGGCATCGACCCGGAGAATTACGAGAAAATAGAGAAGGGCGAGTTGGACATTACCATCTCAAACCTCATGAAGATTGCCCACAAATACGGAGTGTCAACCGAGGAACTCATCTTCGCCGAGTCGCCCCACATGAAGTCCTACTACGTCACCCGCAAAGGGCAGGGCATGAGCATTGAGCGCACAAAAGCCTACAAGTACCAGTCGCTCGTTGGCGGCTTCGTAGGTCATAAGGCCGACGTGTTCATAGTCACCGTCGAGCCGAAGCCGGGTGCCCGTACCATATATAAGAACACCCACCCCGGACAGGAGTTCAACCTTGTGCTGGAGGGCAGCATGGAGCTGTACATCGGCGGCAAGACCATGGTACTTGAAGAGGGCGACAGCATCTACTTCGACGCCACAAAGCCCCACGGCATGCTGGCCGTTGGCGACAAGGCGGTAAAATTCTTGGCTTTTACAGTAGAATAAAATATGATAGAGAGATTTCTGAAGCAGACAACCTTCACAAGTGTGGAGGACTACAATAAGAACTTGGAGTTCATCATACCCGAGAACTTCAACTTTGCCTACGACGTGATGGACGCATGGGCCGAGGAGGCACCAGACAAGCTGGCACTGCTGTGGACCAACGACCAGGGCGAAGAGATACGCACCACCTTCGGACAACTGAAGGCGCAGACCGACCAGGCCGCCAGCTACCTGCAGACCTTAGGCATAGGCAAGAACGACCCCGTGATGCTCATACTGAAACGCCACTACGAGTGGTGGGTCGTCATGCTGGCACTGTGCAAGATTGGCGCCATAGTAATCCCCGCCACCCACATGCTGACAAAGCACGACATTGTATATAGGAACACACGGGCCTCGGTGAAAGCCATCATCTGTGCCAAGGACGACTATATCATCAGCCAAATAAAGCTGGCCATGCCCGAGAGCCCCACCGTGAAACAGTATATCACTCTGGGCGACGAGGAAGGTTTCCACAACTGGAAGAAAGAGTGGCAGCAGGCCCCGCAGTTTGTGCGCCCAGCCTTCGTCAACGAGAACGACGACACCATGATCATGTACTTCACCAGCGGCACCTCCGGAGAGCCGAAGATGGTGGCCCACGACTACCTCTACGCCATGGGACACCTCACCACCGGCGTCTTCTGGCATAACCTGCACGAGGGAAGCCTGCACCTTACCGTTGCCGACACAGGGTGGGGCAAGGCCGTATGGGGAAAATTCTACGGACAGTGGTTCGCAGGCGCCACAGTCTTCGTCTTCGACCATGAGAAGTTCAATGCCGACACACTGCTGCGCCAGATGGAGAAGTACAGGGTTACAAGCTTCTGCGCCCCACCCACCATCTACCGCTTCATGATTCGCGAGGACCTGAGCAAATACGACCTCAGCAGCCTGCAGTATTGCTGCACTGCCGGCGAGGCCCTCAACCCTGCCGTCTACGAGAAATTCTTGGAAAAGACAGGCATACGCATGATGGAAGGCTTCGGACAGACAGAGACCACCATGACCCTCGGCACCTTCCCCTGGATGACGCCCAAGCCCGGCTCCATGGGCATTCCCAACGCACAGTACGACATCGACCTGCTGCGTGCCGACGGCTCCAGCTGCGAAGACGGTGAGAAGGGTGAGATAGTGGTTCGCGTGGGCGACAAAAAGCCCATCGGACTCTTCAAGGGCTACTACCGCGACGAGGAGAAGACCCGCGACGCCTGGCACGACGGCATCTACCACACAGGAGACATGGCGTGGCGCGACGAGGACGGCTACTACTGGTTTGAGGGCCGCATCGACGACGTCATCAAGTCCTCGGGCTACCGCATAGGCCCCTTCGAGGTGGAGAGTGCGCTGATGACTCACCCCGCCGTAGTAGAGTGCGCCATCACCGGCGTGCCCGACGACATACGCGGAATGGTGGTCAAGGCCACCGTGGTGCTTGGCAAGGAGTGGAAAGACAAAGCCGGCGACAACCTCGTCAAAGAGTTGCAGCAGCACGTAAAGCGCGAGACGGCACCATACAAATATCCCCGCATAGTAGAGTTCGTCGACGAACTGCCCAAGACCATAAGCGGCAAAATACGGCGCGTGGAAATCAGAGAGAGAGACAACAACAAGTAGTCAACCAAAAACAGACTTGCGCAAAGCATTGAGCTTTGCGCAAGTCTGTTTTTCGCAGCATTGCCGACGGCAATGCTGTTTCTTACTTTCCGTGATGCTCGTCGGAAACGGTCAGCTTCTTGCGACCCTTAGCACGACGAGAGGCCAATACACGGCGGCCATTCTTCGTCGCCATGCGCTCGCGGAAACCATGCTTGTTCACGCGGCGGCGATTGTGAGGTTGGAATGTTCTTTTCATTGCAATGATTCTTTATTTATTAGTACTAATCTCTCGATTGGGGGTGCAAAAGTACACATAATTTTCGAACTACGCAAGTTTTTCCCCAAAAAAATCCCTTCGAAGCCCTCTTTTTGCCTACTTAACAGCACAGATGGAGGGACTGCGCCCAAAGAACTACAGTAAATTTCAACCGCGCAGGTCGAATTAAATAACACTTTCAGCCGTGAAACATTTAGGGCATTCCGTAGAGTGGCACTTTACGATCGTAAAGTGGCACTTAATTTCAAAAAAGTGCCACTTTAGCTCCGTAATGTGGCACTCTACGGAAGGTCCTCAACGTTTCACGCCATTTTTATTAAAATTTACGTGTCAGAAGTGTCAGTGGTTTTTGCTTATCCCGTACGCTTGCGCGAGGTATGGGGAGGCTCAGTCAAACAGTCTTAGCCGTAAATTGGTCCGAAGTTCTGGCAGGCGCGGTAGTCTGCCCCTTCCTTGTCCATGCCGAAGGCGTTCCATGCTGCAGGCCGGAAGATGTCCTTGTCCTCTACGTTGTGCATTGATACGGGTATGCGCAGTATGCTGCAGAGCGTCAGCATGTCGGCTCCTATGTGTCCGTAGGCTATGGCACCGTGGTTGGCTCCCCAGCAGTTCATCACTGAGTAGACATCCTTGAAGCAGTCTTTCGAAGCGTCAAGGCGTGGTACGAACCACGTGGTGGGCCAGGTGGGGTCGGTGCGCTTGTCAAGAGTGTCGTGCGTCTTCGGGTCGAGTTCCACCGTCCAGCCCTCTGCCAGTTGGAGCACAGGACCGAGACCGGCCACCATGTTCAGGCGCATCATGGTCATGGGCATGCCGCCACGGGTGACGAAGTGCGACGAGTAGCCTCCGCCGCGGAAGTAGTCGCGGTCGGCGGGCATCCACGAGGTGGCCTTCAGGCATGCTTCCACGTCGTTCTCGGTAAGCTCCCAGTGGGGCTTCATGGTGGGTTTGCCGTCATTGTCGGTGGCAGCGCCGGTGGCGTCGAGGGTGGTGGCACCGCTGTTTATGAGATGTATGAATCCTTGCGCGGCTTGACCGCTCAGCACTGTGCCGGTGACGCGCTTTACGGCTTCGGGGCTCCAGTAGGTGCGGATGTCGGAGAACATCACTCCGCGGTTGGTGAGCAGGTGGCCGAAGAGCATTGTCATGCCGTTGAGGAAGTCGTTCTCGGTGGCAAGGATCTTAGCCTCGCGGCGGCCGTTCCAGTCGAACGAGGTGCAGAGCATGGACTCGGGGAAGTCGAAGTTGGGCTTGTAGTCGGTCCACTGCCGCTGCCCCTGCACGCCTCCGGCTATGGCATTGTGGCCCAAGGCCTCCTCCTTGTAGCCCATCTCCAAGAGGCGTGGATTGCCCTCCATGAGGTCTCGGATAATCATCATGGTCTTCACGGTGAACTCCCAGTCCTGGTCTTTCTCCTCGCGGTTCTTGCCCTTGCCCTTGCCGTTGAAGGTGGTCATGGGCGTGCCGGGGAACAGTGGCCGGTCTTCGTTGTAGTCGTGGCCTTCCTGCGGCTTGCAGTATTTCTCCACCCACAGCATGGCCTTCTTGAACTCGTCGGGGTCGAAGATTCCGAAGTCCACGCGGCGCAGTATCTCAACCAACGACACATATTCAGTGCGCATGCCGAGGTAGTGCTGCAGGAAGTCGGCATTGACAATGCTGCCGGCAATGCCCATGCAGGTGTTGCCGAGTGAGAGATAGCTCTTTCCCCTCATCGTGGCCACGGCCTGTGCTGCCCGTGCAAAGCGCAGGATCTTTTCTGACACGTCGGCGGGGATGGTGTTGTCGTCCAGGTCCTGCACATCGTGGCCGTAGATGCCGAAAGCGGGCAGCCCCTTCTGTGCGTGGGCGGCCAGCACGGCAGCCAGGTAGACGGCTCCCGGACGCTCGGTGCCGTTGAAGCCCCACACGGCCTTGGGATAGTGCGGGTTCATGTCCATGGTCTCGCTGCCGTAGCACCAGCATGAGGTGACGGTGATGGTGCTGCCCACCCCCAGGCGCTCAAACTTCTCGGCGCAGGCGGCACTCTCGGCCACGCGGCCTATGGTGCCATCGGCAATGACGCACTCCACTGGCGAGCCGTCGCCATTGCGCAGGTTCTGCTCTATCAGGTTTTTCACTGCGGTGGCCAAGGCCATCGTCTTTTCTTCCAGACTCTCACGCACGCCGCCCTGACGACCGTCGATGGTGGGGCGTATACCGATTTTCGGGTACTTGTTCATAGATTAATTGATATGTTTTGATTAATAGCTGTTGCAAAGATAGCTGTAAAAGGCAAAGCATGGATAATAAAAAGCAGGAAAAAACGTTATTTACCAAAAATAGAGATTCAGAAAGTCAATTTAGTGCAATTATGAAGTCCTTCGACTTGGCATTGCTGAATATAGGGCATTTCAGCGGGAAGGAGTGGAACTACGGGCCGATATGCAGTGGTTTCTCACGCTTCTACCTTGTTGACGAAGGCTCGGCAACCGTTACAATAGGGGGGCGTGCACACACACTTTCCAAGGGACATGTCTATCTGATTCCATCGTTGCTGACTCATTCCGACCGTTGTCACCAGCAATTCGGGCATTATTACATTCACTTTGTGGATTGTTCGAAGCATATCCTCGACTATTTCCACAAGTACGACATGCCGCTCCAACTGGATTCCACAGCTGAAGACCAACAAATCATCAGGAGATTGCTGTCGCTCTGTCCTGATTCGTCACTTAGTGACCCACTGCCTGAGACCTACGACAATTCCACCAGCATGATACAGTTGGTTCAGCGGTTCAAGCTCCTGCCCCTTGGAAAGCAGATGGAGGTGAACGCACTGCTGATGCTCCTGTTGTCGAGGTTTTTCGACAAGGCCAAACAACAGGAAAACGTGAGCGACCAGCGCATACTGAAGGCGCTGTATCATATAGGAAATAACCTCGACAAGACATTCTCCATAGAAGAAATGGCAGAAGAGGCCCATTTAGGGGTGTATAGGTTTATCAGGCTCTTCAGGCAGCAGACAGGGTATACGCCTGTTGAGTACATCATACGGCAACGCATACTTCATGCCCAGATGCTTTTCATCGACGGCAACCACACCTTGAAAGAAGTGGCAGGCATGGTGGGGTACAGCAATTACGCCTATTTCACCAGAAGTTTCAAGAAAGTCACGGAACTTACTCCCTCAGAGTTCATTCGCCAGAACAGATAGCTTGCCAGCGCTCTTTTCCTGCTTTTCTCTCTCACGTGAAAGAAAAGAGTAGGGAAAAGTTTGGCGTTAGAGAAAAAATGTGTATCTTTGCCGCAAAGAAAGGAAAGACACAAGATGTTGTATTCGTTTATAATTCCCGTGTTCAACCGCCCCGACGAGGTGGACGAGCTGTTGGAGAGCCTGACGCGGCAGGAGCTGAAGGACTTTGAGGTGGTGGTGGTTGAAGACGGTTCGACAAAGACCTGCAAGGAAGTCTGCGACAAGTATGCAGGCATGCTCGACCTGCATTATTACTATAAGGAGAACAGCGGGCCGGGGCAGAGCCGCAACTATGGTGCTGAGCGTGCCAGCGGCAGGTGGCTCATAGTGCTCGACTCCGACGTGGTGCTGCCAGAGGGGTATCTGGCAAATGTAGACAAAGAGCTCTTCCTGCAGGGAGACTCTGCGGCAGTGAGGAAAGAGAAAGCACAAGTCTCGGCCTGGGGCGGCCCCGACGCAGCCCATCCCGACTTCACGCCTATACAGAAAGCAATAAGCTACAGCATGACATCGTTTTTCACCACCGGAGGCATACGTGGAGGCAAGGCCAAGCTCGACAAGTTCTATCCCCGCTCCTTCAATATGGGCATACTCCGCGATGTCTATATAGAGCTTGGAGGCTTCTCGAAGATGCGCTTCGGCGAGGACATAGACTTCTCCTACCGTATGGTTGAGGCGGGACATAGAACATGCCTGCTGCCTTCGGCATGGGTATGGCACAAGCGGCGCACCGACTTCCGTAAGTTCTTCCGGCAGGTATATAATAGTGGTGTTGCGCGCATAAACCTGTCGAAGCGGCATCCGGGAACGCTTAAGATGGTGCATCTGCTGCCGGCGGTGTTCACCGTTGGCGTCATCGGCCTGCTTATGCTGTCTGCGTTTGCGGTGCTGTGGCTGCTCCCACTTCTTCTTTATTCATTCATCATCTTCGTTGACTCTTCTGTCCGCAACCGCAGCCTTTGGGTGGGCCTGCTTTCCATTCCAGCAGCCTTTACACAACTGATGGGCTATGGCCTCGGATTTATAGGGGCGTGGTGGAAGCGCTGCGTCTTGGGCAGTGAAGAGCTGTCGCCCTGTGGGAAGTCGGAAGACGAGCGTAAGGCTTTTGAGAATAACTTCTATGGCTGATGACAAGTTGAACATAAACCAGTGGGCCGAGGAAGACCGCCCGCGTGAGAAACTTGAGCGCATGGGGCCTCAGGCACTTACCGACGCCGAGCTTCTGGCCATTCTCGTTGGCTCCGGCTCGACCAAGGAAGACGCCGTGTCGCTGATGAAGCGCGTGCTGGCCGACTGCCACAACAACCTGAACACCCTCGGGAAACTCACAATACGCGACCTGTGCCAGTATAATGGCGTGGGGCCGGCAAAGGCCATCACCATTCTCGCCGCATGTGAGCTCGGCAAGCGTCGCCAACAGGAAGAACCGGAAAAGCGCCCCGACTTAGGCACGGCCACCCGTATCTACAACCACATGCACCCCGTAATGCAAGACCTTGACGTGGAGGAGTGCTGGGCGTTGCTGCTCAATCAGAATTTCAGACTTATAAATAAGGTGCGTGTGTCGCACGGGGGACTCTCTGAGGTTATGGTCGACATACGTGTCATCATGCGCGAGGCAGTGCTCTCAAACGCTACAATCCTCGCCATCTGCCATAACCATCCCTCAGGCAGCATAAAGCCCAGCAAGGCCGACGACATGCTCACCCAGAGTGTGAAAAAGGCATGTGACGTAATGCGCATCTACTTCCTTGACCACGTCATTATTGCTGATGGCGCCTATTTTTCTTACCACGAAGAGGGTAAAGTATGAAATATTATCATTATCTTTGCAACCGATTATGACACAACAGGAGAAAACACAGTTAGAAGAGCGGATTGTGGACGTGTTGAAGACCGTCTACGACCCGGAGATTCCCGTCAACATTTTCGACTTGGGAATGATTTACAAGATTGACGTCAAGGACGGCAGCAGCCCCGACGGCAGCCCGAGGGATGGTTGCAATGCCGTTGTAGACCTTGACATGACCTTCACCGCCCCCAATTGCCCTGCCGCCGACTTTATTCTTGAGGATGTGCGCACCAAGGTTGAGAGTGTCGACGGCATCTCCACTGCCAATGTCAACCTGGTGTTCGAACCCGCCTGGGACCAGTCGATGATGTCTGAAGAGGCAAGGGTAGAGCTGGGATTCGACTAAGCCGTCGTCTTAATGCAACAGAAAACACCTTAACACCTTATTATAATATATACCCCCACAGCTATGAAGCCGATATATTTCCTTTCCGATGCCCATTTAGGTTCTTGGGCCATCCCCCACCAGCGCATGCAGGAGCGCCGCCTTGTGCGATTCCTCGACAGCATAAAGGAGAAAGCCGCCGCCGTATATCTGCTTGGCGACATGTTCGACTTCTGGTACGAGTACAAGTACGTGGTGCCCAAGGGCTTTACCCGCTTCTTAGGCAAGATATCCGAGCTGACCGACCTGGGCGTTGAGGTGCACTACTTCACGGGCAACCATGATATATGGGCATACGACTATCTGGAAAAAGAGTGCGGCGTTATTCTCCATAAGAAGCCTCTCACCACCGAGCTTTACGGCAAGATATTCTTCCTTGCCCACGGCGACGGACTTGGCGACCCCGACAAGAAGTTCAAGCTTCTGCGCAGCATCTTCCATTCTCCCACATGCCAGCGTCTCTTCTCCTCCATCCACCCGCGTTGGGGCATGTGGTTCGGACTTACATGGGCCAAACATTCGCGAATGAAGCGTCCCGACGGCGAGGAGCTGCCATATATGGGGGAAGAGCGTGAGCATCTGGTGCTTTACACCAAGCGCTACATACAGTACCACTCCAATGTAGACTATTTCATCTATGGCCACCGCCATATCGAAGTTGACCTTCAACTCACCCGCAAGTCTCGAATGATTATTCTTGGCGACTGGATAAGCCATTTCTCATACGTTGTCTACGACGGCGATCACCTCTTCATGTCACAGTATATTGAAGGCGAAAGCCAGATGTAATTTAGTGAATAAGTGTAAAAGATACGTCCAAAATGGCCTTTTTTATGCACAAATGCCCACCAAGTGTGCATGTCGGAGTCAGTTTTTCTTAAAAAAATTTGCGTAGGTGAAAGAAAATGTGTTACTTTGCACCCGCTAACGGCAATTGTTTGCCCGCACAGTGTATATAAACAGTATTTTTAAGGTAAAAGAACATACAGTTATTAACATTTAAAAGATTAAAGAATTATGTCAGAAATTGAAAGCAAAGTAAAGGCAATTATCGTTGACAAACTTGGTGTCGACGAGGCAGAAGTTAAGCCCGAGGCAAGTTTCACCAACGATTTGGGTGCCGACTCATTGGACACTGTTGAACTTATCATGGAGTTTGAGAAGGACTTCGGTATTTCCATTCCCGATGACAAGGCAGAGAAGATTGGCACCGTTGCTGATGCTATCGCCTATATTGAGGATAATTTAAAGTAACTTTCACCCCCTAAGTTAGGGGGTTGGGGGTCTGAACAGAAGGAAGTTCTATTCAGACCCCCAACTGTTTAGGGATTATTGTTTGTCCAGTCCCACACCGCCCCTAACTTCGGCGGCTTAAACTAAAGAGAATCCTATGGAATTGAAAAGAGTTGTCGTAACAGGCCTCGGTGCTGTCACCCCTGTGGGTAACAATCCTGAAGAGATGTGGCAAAACCTCGTCAACGGTGTCAGCGGTGCCGCCCCTATTGCAAGCTTCGACACCACCCTGTTCAAGACAAAGTTCGCCTGCGAGATAAAGAACCTTAACATCAACGACTATCTCGACCGCAAAGAGGCACGCAAGATGGACCGCTACACGCAGATTGCCCTCATTGCTGCAAAGCAGGCCGTTGAAGACTCTGGCATGAACCTTGATGAGGTGAACAAGAACCGTATAGGTGTTGTCTTTGGCGTTGGCATCGGCGGCATAAAGACTTTTGAGGATG
Organism: Prevotella sp.; assembly: GCA_017449025.1. Classification (GTDB taxonomy): domain Bacteria; phylum Bacteroidota; class Bacteroidia; order Bacteroidales; family Bacteroidaceae; genus Prevotella. The sequence goes on from JAFSKJ010000034.1 coordinate 15,148, forward strand.
AAGTAAAGTATTATGGTGTTCATGAGGCCGACGGACCGAAGTTCAACCCCTTCTTCATCCCCAAGATGATTGCAGACATTGCTGCCGGACAGATTTCCATCTTGTATGGTTTCCACGGTCCCAACTACATCACCGCCTCCGCCTGTGCCTCATCGTCAAATGCGCTTGCCGACGCCTTCAACCTCATTCGTCTTGGAAAGGCCGACGCCATTCTCGCCGGTGGCGCAGAGAGCGCCATCTGTGCCTGCGGCGTAGGCGGTTTCAACGCCATGCATGCTCTCTCCACCCGCAACGACGAGCCAGAGAAGGCAAGCCGTCCCTTCAGTGCGTCGCGCGACGGCTTCGTAATGGCCGAAGGTGCCGGATGCCTCATCCTTGAGGAGCTTGAGCACGCCAAGGCGCGCGGAGCGAAAATCTATGCTGAGATGGCAGGTGCAGGCATGAGTGCCGATGCCTACCACATCACAGCCTCCCACCCTGAAGGCCTTGGGGCTAAGCTTGTCATGCAGAACGCTCTCGAGGATGCAGAGATGAAGCCCGAGGATATTGACTACATCAATGTTCACGGAACAAGCACGCACGTTGGAGACATCTCCGAGGCCAAGGCCATCAAGGATGTGTTTGGAGACGCTGCCTACAAACTCAACATCTCCAGCACCAAGTCCATGACGGGACACCTGCTCGGAGCTGCTGGAGCCATTGAAGGCATGGTCTCGGTGCTTGCCGTAAACCGCGACATCGTGCCCCCCACCATCAACCATGAGGAGGGAGACGAAGACCCGGAGATTGACTACAACCTGAATTTCACGTTCAACAAGGCCCAGAAGCGCACCGTGCGTGCTGCCCTCAGCAACACCTTCGGCTTCGGCGGTCACAATGCCTGCGTGGTATTCAAGAAGTATTAGCCCATTTCCCCCCTGCCCCTCCCCTTTGGGGAAGCGGGAGGGGGAACCTTTTTCGCTATGAACATCCGAGAAATTTTTGACCGTCTTTGCCTGCACTTTTCCGACGAGAAGGAGCTAAGACAGTCGCTGCGCGACATCATGGGGTTCTATCCCCACCGCATTGAGCATTACAAGCTGGCTCTTATGCACAAGAGTGCCCGCAACCGTAATGCCAAGGGCAAGCCTCTCAACAATGAGCGCCTTGAGTTTCTTGGCGATGCCATGCTTGGCGCCGTGGTTGGAGACATTGTCTACCGCCACTTTGAGGGCAAGCGCGAGGGCTTTCTTACCAATACGCGCTCCAAGCTCGTTAGCCGCGACACTCTTGGGCGCCTTGCCGACGAGATGGGGCTTACGCGCCTCATCACCTCCTCCGGACATCAGAACAGCCACAACAGCTATATGGCAGGCAATGCCTTCGAAGCTCTCGTTGGCGCCATTTATCTTGACCAGGGCTACAATGCTGTCATGCGCTTCATTGAGCACCGCATACTGTCGCAGCTCATCAATATCGACAAGGTTGCATACAAAGAGGTGAATTTCAAGTCGAAGCTTTTGGAGTGGAGCCAGAAAAACCGTGTGCACCTCGAGTTCAAGAGCCTTGGGCAGACCCATGCCAAGGACAGCAGTTCAATGGTCTTCAGCTTCCAGGTGATGCTCGAGGGCGTAGAAGGGGAGAGCGGTCAAGGCTACTCGAAGAAAGAAGCCCAGCAGGCCGCATCCGAGTCCACCCTCAAGCGCCTGCGCCGTGAACCCCAGTTCATCGATGCCATCTTTGCCGCCAAGAGCAGCCGCACACAGATGGAAGAGCAGCCTGCGATGGCCGTTCCCGACACCGAGCAAGAGCCAAACTTCATCGTAAGCCAGTCTGCAGAGAGTCCCTCTGCCGCCGCCACTCAACCCGACAGTGCGCCAGACGGCTCCGCCTCCGACCCTTTCGACCTGTCGGACATCACTGCTGTGCCGCGTGAGAAGTCGCGCGAGGAGATTATTGCCGAAGCCGAGGCTGCTGCCTTTGCCGAAGACTAATCGCCCATCCAGACAGCCACCCCATAAATAATCCGTTGTTTATTGTATGCGCCAGCGGCATTGCAGCTCTAAGGCAGTTTGCGACGAGCCGTCTGTCTGCTGATAGCCTGTTCCAATCTTCGTCCTGTCGAAGTAGTTGGTGACAGACATCTTCAACATCACCCACAGTTGGCGGCCAAGGGCTGCGCGAGCCAGCAACGAATAGCGCAGTCCTTGGCCGCTAAGAGACGGGAAGGTGAAGGAGTAGAGCGGCGAGCGCTCATAGACGTATATCCGGGTAGAGGTGTCATCGGTGTTGAAATATGTGGCTGAGGCACTTGCACTGAGCCATTTACGCGTCAGGCCAATGTGTTGGCTCAATGCATAGCCGTAGCTCTCGCTTTGCTGTTTACTCAGGCAAACGTCTCCTTGTGTAGTGCTACTCAGTGCGCTGCCAGCCTTTATTGTCAGTGCTACCCTTGCCCGCTGTTCCTTGACAGTGTTCAATGCCGTTTTCTCTGTGTTGTCCTGCTGTTTGTAGTGGAGTCTGTAACGGGCCGTGAGACTCCAGTTGCCGGAGCTGTACGTGGCTGCCACGAAGTTGTCTGAGCTGTGGCTGCCAGGTTGTGACACACGATATCGCGGCCATGCGGAATAAGCATAGTCGCTGTAGGCCTGCAGCTGCAGGCGGGGCGTTGGTTGCCAGCTCAGACCCCCCATCACTCCGCTTTCGTTCTGCACCCTTCCCGTCTCACTCAGGCTTCGGGCATAGAGGGCTGCATAGCGGTAGCTGTAGAACCTCTGCAGCACCATTATCTGCATCACGTCGCTCACCCTCAACGCCCCTGTGTTAATCGTTGCCAAGGCACCGTGTCCGTCAACGGCAGTTTCGCCGTTCACCGTCAGCAGGCGGCTATGATAGCTGTAGTCTGCACTAATGTTTACGAAGTCATTGCCTTGAGGGTAGTTGCGGCGGTAGATGGCTCTCGTGTCGGGCTGCAGGCGGCGGTCGAAGTGGGTATAAACTGCGTTCAGGGCCACGCGCAGCCGTTGCAGCCTTCCCGCAAGTCTCAGTCCGGCAGCAGAGGCATGGGTGTTGTTCTTCTTGCTTAGCTCTGTCGGCGTGCGGTGGTAGCCCGAAGTCAAAAGAGTCTGGGCTTCGCCGTCCTTGTTCAGCGTAGCGTCGAATGGTCGGTACGATACGAATGCCGTTGCCCTCAGCCCTTCCGCCATCCTGACTGTTGCCGCTGCCCCCTGGAAATAGTCGGCCGAAGAGCGTGAGGAGTGTGGCCGCAGTGCCGACGTGCCCCGGCCCAAGCTCTGCAGTGTTGCCAGCTTCCCTAATCCGAAGGCATTGCTCAGCACAAGCCCCATGCCAGCCGAAATCCTGTACTTCCCCACCACAGCGTTCTCAACCCTTCCGATGTTCTTCACCTGAAAGTAGTAAGAGTAGAAGTCGTAGCCGGCTTTGTTGCTGTTGCTCAGAAAAGGCTCCCCCGCATCTTGTGCTCCCACCAGGCCAGCCCTCACTCTGTTGTCTGCTGTCAGGTCGTACTGCACCCAGTGCTTGTATTTGTAGCCCAAATATCCGTTGCGGTCGCCGCGGCGGGTATAGAAAGGCACTCGGCAGTAGGCAGTAAGCTGTTGTCGGCTGTGTGCCAACAGGTCCTTTATGCGCAGCGCTTGCTGCTTATCCTCGTCCTTCACCACGAGGAAACATTTCATCAGCTCTATGCGGGCGGCATCAAGGCTCTTAATCATATACAGCTCGTTCATCGACTTCATCTTGCCGTAGCGGTAGTGGTACTCCTCTATGTCGTCAATCTGTGCGGCACTGAGAAAAGGCAGCTGCTCCAGTTCCTCGCGGCTGGCGCAGTTTATGTCAAGCGGGCTGTCGGCCATGGCCGACAACCACTCAAGAGCCTCTTCCCACATTGCAGCGCCTGAGCTCTCGTCACTGTCGTAGCCATCGTTGCTCATCACATCGTAGAAAGCCTCTTCCCACGACCGCTCTTCCTGAGCGTTCGCGACAACTGCACCCACCAGCATCAAATAAAGCACCATAGCTGTTTTCGTAGGCGCAAAGATAGCAATAATAGCTTGTAACTTCTCCAAACTTCTAAGATTATAGGCGAATGAGTTAACGAAGGCGAAGTTCTATATCCCTCTCTCCGCCCAGTCGCCGCGGTCGAGGTTGCGGTAGCCTATGGCCTCGGCGATGTGGTGTGACTGCACTTTTTCCGAGCCTTCCAGGTCGGCAATGGTGCGGGCTACCTTGAGGATGCGGCTGTAGGCGCGGGCGGAGAGTTTTAGGCGCTCCATAGCCATGCGGAGCATGTCGAGGCTGGCGGAATCGGGCTCGGCAAACTGGTGCAGCATGCGTTCGGTCATCATGGCGTTGCAGTGGATGCGGCCTCTCCCCCCGCCCTCTCCCAAGGAGAGGGAGCTGAAG
>JAFSKJ010000006.1 GCA_017449025.1 Prevotella sp.
CAGCGTCATTTCAACCGCACAGGTCGAAAAATTCTGCCTACACTGCCTACATTTTGCCTACACTGTTTATCGTCTTGTAAACCAGTAACTTATATAATAGTGTAGGCAATGTAGGTAAAAAAGTAACATTATATTATTTTTTATGATTATCCGCAAAGATACCACCAAAGCCCGAAGGGCTGATAAGACCACAGGCAGGGGTGCCGCTCCAGCTCCGCTGCCTGCGGTCTGTTGCCCCTTTGGGGCTTTGGTGGTACGATAGCGGATAATCATTTTATTTTTTTATAAAGTATCCTTTTCTTTTATGCATTCGGACGCTGCGGTTACCGAGCGTAGACGCTTTCAGCGTCTTTCAACCGCACAGTACGGAAATTATTTTATTTACACTTTTCAACCGTGAAACATAGAAGCTTCATCCGTAGAGTGCCACTCCTCATCCGACATGATTAACGTGTCAGAGGTGTCGGTGGAAAAGTGTCATCTCGTAAGCGCGCGAGAGAGGTGGGAGTGCCATTACGGTAAACAAAGTTAAATTCGAGGGAGAATGTTATGAGTATTAGAAAAAAAGCTGTAACTTTGTAGCCCAGTGACAACGAAGACCTGATTAGGCATTAAAAAAACACATTACCATAATGAAACGATTACACCTATTATTATTATTAACCTTACTTTGCACCTGCACCATGCTTGCCATTCCTAAACTGGAGGCCGGGAAGCGCTATCACATCGTATGCCAGATGTTTCCAGATGGTTGCACCACCGACGGAGCCACAGCAGGAAAGAACACCCCGTTGTTCTATCAGACCAGTGCCAATGACAATGACGAGACCTACTGGCTTGTAGAGGAAAAAGATGCATCCTTCGCTTTGAAAAATGCAAAGACGGGGAAATACATCACCTACGACGGCGTAAGACAGGACTCTCCACAGTTGCGCCGCTACGTCAGCATGACCGACACGCCAAGTGAAGCCTCGTACTGGTATTTCCAACTACAGGACAACGGAAACTATGTGATCCGAAATACTGCAAAGAGCGACCACCTGTGGGACGTGCGTGTAGACTCCTACTGTGTGGGCACATACAGCAACCAGGGCAACGGAAACAACAACCAGCTCTTCTACATCACAGACGAGACTGGCAACCGCGTGACAGAGCGTTCGTCGATAGACACCGGTCAGGGCTTTGACGTGACAAGCTGGTTGGACGCCACAGCCGAGTCGCCCGACGGATGGACCTTCGATGGGGCTTCATGGGGGGACCCGGGATTTGGCAGCTATAGCAACGGAGACTCCTGGATACAGTCTCCTTTCCTGGAACGATGGCAAAGCCAGTGGAACGGAGGCCTGCCTGACGGTGCCCTGAAACAGACCATAAAGAACCTGCCTTCAGGCAACTACACACTGTATGCCGATGTCATTGCCGTAAGGCAAGGCTGGAATGCAAGCGATATGGGAACACCGGCACAGGGAGTCCAACTCTTTGCCAATGACGGCTACACCAGTTGCGCCACGGGCAGCGAACGTCCGCAGCACTACGGGGTGAGCATCAGCATCGGCAGCGAAGGAACGATGACATTAGGAGTGCGCTGCGAAAGCACCACGGCCAACTGGGTGGCCTGCGACAACTTCCAGCTGCTGTTCCTTGGCACCGAGGAAGAGCTGTTGGACGGTGAAAAGAACAAGATTCGCAAGGAGCTTTCCAACTATTACTCTGCCACCGAGACAGAGAACATGATAATAAAGGCCGGAAACGACTTCTACAGCTTGGAGGAGCTGCGCAAGTCGGTGGAAACAATGTCGGCCGTAGACCCACTGGCAAAGGCCACACAGAGTCTTACCATAGACGGGCGTGCACTGTCCTACGTGGAGTCGCTCGACCTCTACCTGTGCACACTTCCGTTAGGAAGCTTCGGACAAGACTACAAGGGGCGCATAGACTATCAATTGCGCGAGGGATATTCCAATCTGCGCATCGGCAGTAGCGAGGTGCCCACAGGCACCGACTATACCTTTGCCAACGTTCAGGGCGGGGGCACATATAAGTTCACATTCAGCAATGCCGATGGCAGTACAGTGGAGAAAAGCATCACCTTCACCTCGCTGCCCGTGGTGAGGATCTACGGCAAGTTCAACAACGAATACCAGGAGGGAAGCATCATCGTGAACGAACCGGACAAAGCCGCACCGCAGATGCTGCGCATGAAGGCAAAATGGCGCGGAGGCATAACCAACTCCAACGGCAAACACAAGCGCAACTACCACGTGAAGCTGCTCGACGACAACGGCGACAAGATGGAACAGAAGTTCTTCGGGCTACGCAACGACAACAGCTGGATATTGGAGAGCTGCCAGGTGGACATGAGCCGAATACGCAACCGCACGATTACCGACCTATGGAACGCATACGCCTCAAAGCCCTACTACATAAACCAGGAGCCGAAGGCCAAGAGCGGCACACAAGGGCGATTTGTGGAACTCATACTGAACGACGAGTACAGAGGCATATACTGCATGACGGAGAACATGGACCGCAAACAGATGAAGCTGAAGAAATACGACGAGGCAGCCAACACGACACATGGACAGCTCTGGAAGTCGAAAGACTGGAGCTATGCCGTATTCATGGGGCCAAACAGAGGGCACTATTACCCTGCCGACTTCCTCACGACTCCAGATGAGAACAGCGAGATGTGGGACAAATATGAAGTCAAGTACCCTGACTTCGAGGACTACGGGAACCAAACCGACTGGACCACACTCTACAATGCCGTGGATTTCGTGTGCCACTCAACAGACAATGATTTCCAATCACACATAGCAGAGTATTTCGACCTGCCGGTAGTCATCGACTACTACATACTCATGGAAACCTTACTCTCCTGCGACAACCACGGCAAGAACATGTTCTTCGCCGTCTACGACAAACAGGTAGACAAGAGAATCACATTCGGAATATGGGACCTGGATGCCACCTGCGGACAGCGGTGGAGCGACGATTATTTCCATTGGTCAGGAATGCAGCCCGAACAGGACTATGCCGCCTACATCTACAACAACGAACACGGCGACTACAACCTGTTCAACCGCCTGCGCAATACAGACGCCAACGACTTCAACATGAAAGTGCGCATGCGCTACCGCGACCTGCGACATGGAGAGCTGGCCACCGAACGCATACTCAACCGATTCCGCACACAGCTCGACGAGTTCAAGGTCTGCGGAGCTGCACAGCGCGAATACGACAAGTGGAGCTACGACTCAGACGTGGCTGGTCACAAACTGGACTTCGACAACGAGATGGACTATCTTGACGACTGGTTCACACGCCGCATGAACTACTTGGACAAAATCCGATTTAAGATAAGCGAGCTGCCAAATGCCATCACCGACGTATGCCAGACACCAGAGCAGAGCAACAACGTCTACGACCTGTGCGGCAGGAAAGTAGGCACCGCCGACCAGATGGAACAACTGCCGGCAGGCATCTATGTTGTCAACGGAATAAAGATTAAAAAGTAGAGATGTGGACTAAACCCTATGGAATGAAAGAGGGATTCATGATTGGAGCCGGACTCACAGTTGCCGGACTTACCCTCCAACTCAGTGTTGGCCCAGTAGTGTGGGATGCTTTCCGATGGCCTGTCAACGGCATAGTGCTGGCAACATTCCTCCTGCTCATTGCCATCACCTTCATGCTGCGAAAGCTGGTCTATGGCTTCCAGTTCCTTTGCACCTACAAAGCCGCCGTTCCGGCATTGATATACGCTATGGTGCTCACCATCATCATGGGGTTGACACCACAGACGGTAAACGGAGAGTGGCTCAACAACATGCTGTCGTTCTGGCCCTTCGTGCTCATCTATGTCTATATCGCCGTGATTCTCGGGCATGTTATCCTCCGACGGGTGTTGCATTTTCACAGCTGGCGTCGCGACGTTCCATTCCTGCTGAATCATTTGGGATTGTTCCTTGCCATGACCACAGCCACACTGGGCAATGCCGACATGCAGCGACTGAAGATGATCACCGTAAAGGGACAGCCCGAATGGCGTGCCCTCGACTCCCGGCAGCAGATTGTGGAGATGCCCATGGCCATCGAACTGAAAGAGTTTATCATGGAGACCTACGACGACGGCTCGCCCCGCCGCTTTGCCTCAGACATCCAAATTCTCACACAGTCAGGCAAGAACATGCATACCACCGTAGAGGTGAACAAGCCCGTAGAGGTGGACGGGTGGAAAGTCTACCAATATGGCTACGACACGCAGATGGGAGCCATGAGCCAGACAAGCATCTTGGAACTGGTGAGCGACCCCTGGCTACCACTCGTCTATAGCGGCATATATATGATGCTCGCCGGAGCTGTATGCCTTTTCGTATTCGGCAAAACCTCAAAACCCACAAACCTACAAAATGATTAGCTGGGAACAATTTATATACTTCGCAATAGCGGCAGTATTCTTATGGACTATAGGCGCATGGGCAGCATGGCGACAAAAATCCGCCATCGCCTATACAGCCACCATCGCCGGACTCACAGTCTTCTTTAGCTTCATCCTGATGATGTGGATCTCATTGGAACGACCGCCACTCCGCACCATGGGCGAGACGCGCCTGTGGTATTCATTCTTCCTGCCGCTGGCAGGCATCATAGTCTATTCCCGATGGCGTTACAAGTGGATACTCACCTTCTCCACCCTGCTTGCCTTCGTCTTCATCTGCGTCAACCTCTTCAAGCCCGAAATCCACTCAAAGACCCTCATGCCAGCCCTCCAGAGTCCCTGGTTCGCCCCGCATGTCATAGTCTATATGTTCGCCTACGCCGTATTTGGCGTTGCCACCCTCATGGCTTTGTGGATGCTCATCAAAAAGAAAACTCCCACCTCCCACCTCTCACCTCTCACCTCCTTAGACGACCTCGTATATGTCGGACTCGCCTTTATCACCATTGGCATGCTCTTCGGTGCCCTTTGGGCCAAGGAAGCATGGGGACATTACTGGTCGTGGGACCCTAAGGAGACATGGGCCGCCATCACCTGGCTTGCCTATCTCCTTTACATCCACTACCGACAGATGCCCACCCACAAGCCTCGGCTCGCCCTGTGCATATTGCTCATCGCCTTCCTACTCTTGCAGATGTGTTGGTGGGGCATAAACTACCTGCCTTCAGCCCAAGGCTCCAGCGTCCATGTCTATAGCACGCCATAAGGGAGAGGTGGTAAAAAAAAGACAAAGAAGATGAAGACTGTGCTGATAATGGTGGGAAAGACCACCGACAAGCTTTTCTACGCGGGCATTGCCGACTATGCGGGGCGGATAGGTCACTACATGCCCTTCGAGATTATCACCATTGCTGAACTGAGGAACACCAAGAGCCTGACTGCGGAGCAGCAGAAGACGGCGGAGGGGGAGCTGATTCTCAAGTTGCTGAAGGGTGACGACACGGTGGTTTTGCTCGACGAGAGGGGCAGCGAGCTGCGCAGCATTGAGTTTGCACAGTGGTTGGAGCGCAAGCGCTCTGCGGCGCGCCGACTGGTGTTTGTCATCGGCGGTCCCTACGGTTTCTCGCCTGCTGTATATGAGCGTGCCAACGAGAAGCTGTCGCTGTCGCGCATGACCTTCTCTCACCAGATGGTGCGCTTGGTGTTCACCGAACAAGTCTATCGCGCGTGTACTATTATTAAAGGTGAGCCTTACCACCATGAGTAAAAAAGCCCCCTCCTAACCTCCCCCCTGGGGGAGGGACTGTTTGTCTTCCCCCAAGGGGGGATGAGAGGGGGCTTCCCTTTAGAAGGGATAGCCTATTGCGAAGTGCAGCGTCTGGGCATCGTGGAAGCGTCTTACGTTGAAATAGCCAGACTTGCCGGTATCGTACGGGGCGTGGATGGCGAGTCCCCAGTCAAGTCGCAGGACGAGGAAGCCGAGGTCGTAGCGCAAGCCGACGCCCGTGCCCACGGCAATCTGGTCGAAGAGCCTCGAGGGCTTGAACTTTCCCTGGTCGCTCTCATAGTTGAACAGCTCTAACAAATCCTTCCATTCCCCATCCTCAATGTCGGAAGTGTCCAACTGCTCTCCGTCGAAGTTCCACACGTTGCCCACGTCGAGGAACAAGGCTCCGCTAAGCTTTCCGAAGAGCCGTGAGCGATACTCGAGGTTTCCCACAAACTTGATGTCACCGTTTTGCAGTACGTAGGAGAACTGCTTGTCGCCGAACACGTCGACATATCCGCCGGGGCCTACGCCGCGCACGCCGAAGGCCCTGATGCTGTTGGCACCGCCGGCATAGAAGAGTTCGGTGAAGGGAGCATAGTCGCTGTTGCCGAAAGAGTAGATCATTCCTGCGTTGAGATGTCCCACGAGGCTGGAATGGCTGCCCAGTGTCCAGGTCTTGGTGAGGTCGGTCTCTACGCGCACGAATTGGGAATAGGGGTTCTTGAAGAGTGTCTTGTCTTTCTGCGACCACGACTTGCCTCCGGCCAGGTCCCACAGGGCAACGAGGTTGCCAGATTCCTCTACGGTGGTCTCCCAGCGAATGGGATGGCGGAAGGTGGAAGGGCTGGTAAAGGTGTAGGTGTAGCGCATCTTGGGTATGAAGCAGTCTTCCATGGTGGTAGAGACAAAGGGGTTGACGGAGAGTATGGAGTCGAACTTGTCGGTGTGGCTGTTCTTGAACTGGTACTTCACGGTGAGCGGCGACAGGGCATGGCGGTGCTGTTCGGAGGGTTGCCACTGGTAGGTCCACTCTCCGCTGACGATGTGCATCTTGTAGAACTGGGGGCGGCGCACCACGTCGGTGGACACCTTGGCCAGCGTGGTGGGTGTGGAGAAGAAGCGTGCTCTGCGACGCTGTGAGGATGGGGAGGCCGATGATGGGGATGCTGGCCTGCGACGGCGTTCATGCACGAATGGTGCAATGATTCTTGGGAACTCCACTGAGACGTCGGCTCCATACTGGTAAGAATTGCCTGAGGAGCCTCCGCTGCGCTGCCACTCGTAAGCACCGTGGAGGTTGATGTCGAGCTTCTCAGCTCCGCGGAAAGCATTTCTGCGTGTGACACCAATCTTGGCCTGCGGGCCGTAGCGCCCAATGGTGCGCCCGATGGCGGTGGTCTCAATGTAGAAGTCGTAGGGTTTGTCGAATGTGCAGTTGACCTGAAGGTTTAGGGAATCGCTGGCCGACGAGGGGCTGAGTGTGAAGTCGATGGCGCTGAACACACCAGTTGCGTTGATGTCGGTGAGCGACTGCATGTAGTTGTCGTAGCTGAAGAGCTGCCCGGAACGCAGCTTGAGGTTGCGGAGCACCACACGTGGGCGGATAGGCGAGTGTCGGCCGTGCCAGCGTATGGTGGTGTGCCGCCTAAGCAGGCTGTCGGTCATCTGCTCCATGCGCTGTCGGCGCAGCAGCACCTCGGTCTTGCCTATGTACCACTGCCGCATGGCCTCCGGCGGCAGGTCGCCAGAGAGCTTCAGCTGCAGCTGCACGCGGTTGGCAGACATTACCGTGTCGGCAAGGAAATTGGCATAGTTAGTGTTGTAATAGTAGTATCCATTGTTGCGCAGCATGGTTGACAGCCGCGTGCGCTCGGCCTCGAGGTTTGACAGCGATAAGGGGTCGCCCTTGGCAATGAGCGACTGTGAGGCGAGAGAGTCAATGATATGTCGGGGCGCAGCAGGGAAGTCTGTGTAGGCTATGCTGTCGACGGTGAAGAGCGAGTCGAGGTGTATGCTATAGGCTATCTTGGCCTTCTTCGGGTTGCGCTGCGTGAGTGTCTGGTAGTCGACGGAGGCACGGAAGAAACCGTTGTTCCTGAGCACGGAGCGGGCCACCGAGGCATGGAGTGCGGGGTTTACCTGACTCATCAGCACGGGTTTGCGCCCCATGCTCTTGGCCAACAGTTTCATCAATGGTATGCGGCTGTTGGAGAAGTTGTTGTAGAGCCACAGGCGCCACGACCACGGCACGCGGTGATAGCTGCTGCCGAAGAGTGCACCGTTTGGCGGTGTGACCAGGGCGGCCTCCACTTCGGCCTTGGTTGTCATGATATGCTGGGAGATGGGAGCGGAATGCTCAAGGGTGTCGTCGACGTAGGCTATGCGGGTGAGACCGATATAGAGCTGGTCGTCGTCGGGAATATCCTTGGTCATGGAGCATGATGCCAAGCCCAAGGCAACCCATGCCATGAGGACTGTGGAGAGGATGGCTGTCAGCCTGTCGGCGGCTCTTTTTGTTGTTGTCGTTGGTTCCTTCATGGCTTCTATTGTTTGGGCAAGGGCTGTGAGACAGGCATTGGCTGTTGCTTAGACTTCTTGAAAATCTCCAAGAGGGAGTTGAGCTTGCGGCGCCAGATGAATCCCACGCCATACTCGCCGGTGTAGCCCTCAAGCCAGTCGTAGACGTTCTGCTTGTAGTAGGCCTTTATGTTCTTCTGCCCGCTCTGGTCGAGGCGGTACTCCATTGACACATTGTCGAAGAACGACTGCTGCTGGCCCGAAAGGTCGTCGCTGCCTGTGGACACTTTTCCACCCACCTCCAGCTTCACCCTGTTGTTCCACAGGCGCTTGGCAAACTGGAAGGAATAGTCGGTGTGGACGGTGCCCGAAGCGTCGGTGCTGTTGTCTACTCCAACTTGCAGGTCGACGGTTTTCAGGGCATTTCCCGTTATCTGGTTTATCTCACCCTGCAGGAATGAGTTCAGTGCATTGTTCATGGAGAAGCTGGAGCTGCCATCGGCCAGGTACATGCCCGTTGTGAGCATGGTGACAGCCAGCTTGCCGCGCTCCTCTGCCGACATGCTCTGCAGCTCTCCGCTTACGGACATGTCTTCAGGTGCGCTGATGATGAACTGCAGCCCCATGTTGTTGAGAGTCTGTGTTATCACCACGCCACAGTCGAACGCCACGCTGCGTGTGGCTCCTCCTTCGGAGCTGGCCACGGTAGACTTTATGCGCTCGGTGGCGGTGATGTTGAGTCGTGGATTGGCGGGGTCGCCGGTGAACTCAACGTAGCTGCCATCCTTGATGGTGAAGGTCTTCAGGGGAATGATGGGCACGGAGTACTTCATCTGCCCGTTTGTGAGGGTGTACCTGCCCCGCAGCGACAGCCCGTTGTCTTTGTACTGCATACGGAGTTCGCCTCCGCCCTGCAGGTCAACATAGTTGGTCTGCTCTGCGTTGAGGTTGCAGAGTATGCGTGCCCCCTGCGACACATTCACCGTAAGGTCGGCATCGATACCTGATGGCGTAGGACGCACAACCACGGTCTGCGTGGAGTCGCTGAAGTCGGTGAACTTCACCAGCTCGTCCAATCGGTTGTCGGTGGATAGCGGGGAGTCAAGGAGCATGTAGGTGAGGTCGGTAGACCCTAAAACGTCGAGGCGGCCGCGCATGTGCAAATTTCCCACGGGGCCTGTCAGTCGTGCAAAGAAGTTGACGAAGGCATTGCCGAAAGCCAACGACTTCTGAGTCTGCTTAGCCTTGATAACCTGATAGTTTGAGGCACGCATGCGCATGTCGACAGTGGTGTTTTCCGGGCGGCTGAAGTCAATATCGCCCATGAGCACCAACGGCTGGTCGTTATAGGCATAAAGGCCGAAGTTCTCCAACAGCAGATGGGAGTCGGCAATGCGCACCGGGTCGTTGTCGAAGCGGAGGCTGATGCCATAGGGCGTGCTCACCAAGTAGGCAGAGTCGAGATATACCTCGCCGTCGACGAGCGGACGGGCTGTGGTGCCCTTGACAGTGATGGTGCCCTCGCCATAACCATCGAGTCCAACGATTTGGTCGGGCACAAAGCCGTTGACCAACGATAGCGGGGCACGCATAAGCGAGAGGGTGCCGTCGATGCCCATAGCTGCCGAGGGCGACGCCGGTGGCAGCAGGCTGCCGCTGAAGTGTGAGAACTCGTTGCCGTCGAGCATGAGAAGAGCCTCAACGGCCTGCGAGGCGTCTTCACGCTGCAGATAGTTAAGCTCGGCGCTGATGTTGCCGATGGGTGCCGACTCATAGGCCATCTTACTCACCGCAAGGTCGGAGACCACCGAGAAGCGCCCCTGCTCGTTCTGCACAATATGGAAGTCGCCGCCAAGCTGCCCGGACATGCGTGGCACGTAGGGCAGCACCGAGGTGAACTCGTCGAGACTGAAGCTGTTGAGCGACACGGTGAGGTCGAGGAGATTGGTCGTAGCGTCGTCGGCGGTCTGCTCCATGGTGTAGATCTTGACACCCGTCTTGTCGTCGGCTATCAGGTCGATCTTGGCCTCCACGGGGCCTTTTGTGGGCAGGAAGATATAGTTATCCTTGTTAAGGTTGAACTCCTTGTATCCTATGGTAGGGCGTTCGGGCAACAGGCGCAACCTTATGCCGCTGTCTTCCATCTCGGCGGTGGCTCCGAGTCGAACGCCCATGCGGTTGCGTTTGTCGAAATAGCGCACGCCTATCAATGCCCCATGCTCATGCAGGTGACCGTCGAACAGTGTCTTGAAGACAAACTGCGGATTGCGGTTGTTGTTAGCGATATGGCCATTATAGGTGAAGCGCTGCCCCTTGTGCTTGAGCTGGATGGCGATGGTGTCGATGAGCAGGCTGTCGTAATTCAAGGAGTGGAGATAGGCATCGCCGTTGAGACCGGTGACGGGCGACGTATAGAGGTCGACGAGCAACTGGCGGAAAGCTATGCCCTTGGTGCGCAGGACATCGGCCAGTGGGTTGGTGTGTCCGCTGGAGACGTAGAGGTGGGCTTGGGGCAGCAGGCGCATGACCAGAGCTTGGTCGATCACTTTTTTCTTGTCGAGCATTACGATGGTGTCGACGAGCACCTCAGCCTGCCTCATTAGCTTACGGTAACCGCCGGAGGCATCGGCCTTTACAATAAGGGTTCCGCTCTGAAGGCGCACCAAGGTTGTATCAGGGGCAGTACGAAGGAACAGCCCCACGGCCTTGGGCCGATAGTCGTTCAGGCGGTCCTTTATGTAGATGTCATCGATAAGTCCGCGCACCTGGTGGATGTCGCCAAGGTTGGAGAGCAACTCCACCTTGCCCTTCATGCCAACGGTGAGGGGCTTTTCCGAGAGTCTAAGGCGCTGCAGGTCGATATGTGCTATGCTTCCGCTGAGGGTGGCATCTATCTTGCGCTTGGTAAGCAGTCCGCTGGCCGAAAGGGTACAACCGAGCAGCACATTATCGCTGTTGAGCTCTATCTGCGCCTGACCGCCCTTGAGAGTGGCTCTCATGGTGACGCTGTCAAGGGCAAGGCTGCCATACTGAAGCCTGTCGAGCACCACGTCGGCATCTAAGGCAGTTCCGGCATTGAGCATGTCGGTCCCGCGGCCTTTCATCCTGACCTTGGCCGACAGGGTGTAGAGCGAATCGTGGGGCATGAAGTGGTGAAGGTTAACACCGCTCACATAGCCGTCGGCAGAGTAATCGCCTGAGGAGGCAGAATAGCTGCCCTTGAGCTTAACCTCGCCGCTGCTTTCACGGGCAGTAATGTCGGCGCGGTACAGCTGATTTCCGGCACTGACGTTCCCCTGCAATGCAATGCCATCGGGCAGCGCATAGTTACTCCTGATGTCGGCAGGAAGAAGGGCCGTAAGAAAGGCTGTGTTCTGTGTCTTGACGTTGAAAGCCACCTGTGCACGCAGCTTCTTCTTGTCGCGCACATCGGCAACGAAACCGTCGGCACTGGCATGGAAGGCAGTGGGCAGCGAGACGCGGATGCCCGTAAGCTCCATATTCTCTAAGTTGCCGTTGACAGAGCCGCGTACCGACAGCGGATGGTTTGGATAATGCTTTACAAACTGTTCGGGCAACAGCGGTTCCCCCCTACCCTCGCCCGCGATGGCAGCTATACGCATAATATCCTGCTTGCCAACCTGCGCATTGAGTCTCAGCTTCATGCGCCCAGGGCTGATGCTGTCCATGACGCTGAAGTCGACATCGGCATCTGCATCAATGTCGGAGTCGGTGGTACTGAGTTTCAGAGCCTTCAACTGTATGGCGCTGAATGTTGAGTCGAGTGCTATGCCACCTGTGAGCGACGTAAACTCAAGGCCGCTCTTGTCGCGAAGTGCTGCGCGGCGGAAGGAGAGCCGGGTGCCCTGCGGGGTATAGCTGATACTGTCGATGCCAAGGGCTATGCCAGTAAGGCTGAGCGGATGATAGCTCAGTTGACCGTCGTCGTAGTCGAAGGCAGAGACGCGGTAGACACCCTCGCCAAGGTCGATGTCAGTCTCGCGAGCGACGGCATGCCCAACGTAAGCCTCAAGCGTTGTGGTGTCTTCGGGAAGGTGGAGGGAGAGTGCCGTGCGGCTGATGCTGACAGAGTCGGCCTTGACAACCCAGCGCATCTCGCTCTTCGTGGTATCTGCGGCTGCCGTGTCGCTGAGGGCGATGTCAATCTGAGCGTCGCTGAGCAGCGCCCCGTTCACCTCAACCGTCTGTCCGCGCAGGTCAATGCCCCGTGAACGGGCCTTCAGCTGTCCTATATATCCCTGCACCCGCAGGTCGCTGATGAAACCGTTGGTGTTAATGCGGGCCTTGCCCAGCTCAATGCCATTGACCACAATTCGGCGGTTAAGCAACGGGCGCAGCTGTACGTCGGCAACAAGGCGGTCTACGTCGGCAATGGTGTCGCCCTCGTGAACCATGATGAAGCGCTCTATAGACAAGTCGAGCGGCCAAGCCAGGCAGACATGCCCCACGCTGATGCTCATGCCCGTCTCGTCGGCAACAATGCCCGCCACCTGTCTCACCGCCCAGTTCTGCACAGGCGGGCAGTAGAGCAAGGCCGCCAAGGCCAGGACAAGCAGGACAGGAGTAAGCAGCAGTGCTGCCGTCCACTTCACTATGCGCTTCATTGTCAGGTCGGAGGTTCTGGAGTCCAAACTATTTCTTCTTTACTAAGTTTTCCGGGGCATCCTCATAGTGGTCGGTGGACGAGAAGATGCGGGTGATGCCGCGCGCCTGTATCTTGACGTGGTTGACAAAACTCTGCCACATGGACTGCTGTCCGATGGTGCCGTAACCGGTGACGGCCTTGCAGCGACGGTCGCGTACGAACACTATCTTGCCGTACTTCTTCAAGGCCAAGGCCATGGAGCCGTCTTCGCCGCGGATGATGTCGACACGGTAAGGTTCCTTGCGGCCATAGTCGGCATTATAGGCGAACACAAGGCCGCGCACACTAAGCTCAGGACGCTTGAAATGCTGCACCCAAAGGAAGAGGTCGCGAGCCATCTCAAAGAGTCGGAGGCTGAGGCGTGAGTGATTGGCATCGGGGAAGTAGCTCCACGTGGCTGACGCACATGACACTCCGGGGCGCAACAGGTGGTTGAGCATTATCTCGTAGTAGTGCGGAGGGTAGAGCGTATCGCTGTCAACGTCGAAATAGAAGCGCCCACGGGCATGCTCAAGGCCGCAGCGGCGGGCATAGCCGCAAGAATGCTGGTACTCGGTGTAGTAAGGAATGCCCGAGCGCTGGTATATCTCAGCGGTGCGGTCGGAGGAATCGTTGTCCACTCCAATGATTTCCACAGGATACTTGCACTTGATTTCGCTGATGGCCCAGAGGCAGGCCTGAAGATGGGTTTCCTCGTTGTAGCCGATAACAACTATCGAGGCTATCGGCTCATCACTCTGAAGGGCGGCAAGGCGCATACGCGTCTCCTCTATTATAGACTCGGGAACTTCGCTGAACGGCTTCCCGTAGATGGTTAGATATTTGTCATACCAGTTTGACATAAGCAGTGTTGTCTTTATTTATACTCTAAGTATTTTCTACTTGGCTATCACCGACTTGTATGCCTGCTCCCACCTTTTTGCAACATCTTTGCAAAGATAGTCAGCAGCAGCGCGTCGGGCTGAGGCTCCCATGGCCTGACGCTCCGACTCGTGGGTAATCATCCACTCTATCTTCTCGGCAAGGTCGCTGGTGTCGAGGTTGGCAAGAAGCCCTGTCTCTCCGTCGGCAATGATTTCCTCCGGTCCATGGGGACAGTTGGTAGACACTATTGGCAGTCCACACGACATGGCCTCGATTATCACCAGCCCGAAGCCCTCGAAATCTGAGCTCATCACAAAGAACTGGCTGCGCCAGTACTCTGTGTAGATATCTTTGGTTGGTTTCAGAATGCGTATGCGGACTCCCTTGGCGAGAATCCGTTGCTGAAGCTCCTCAAGATCCTCTCCCTGGCCGAAGATGTCGACGTGCCACTGCGGATACTTGTCGGCCAGCAAGGCAAAGGCGTCTATCAATCGGTCGTAGCGTTTCTGCCTCGTCAACCTTCCAACGCAGATAATGCGACCGGGCACCTTCTCTACGGCTGGGGGAGTCATGTCATAGCGTGTCAGGGGGTTGGGTATCTTGACAATGTTCCTAACACCATGCCGGCGCCAATTGTCGGCATCGCCGGAAGTAAGGGCTACCAACAGCTGAGACCTGCGGATGGCACGCTGCGGATTGTAGACAAGGTATAGCAATTTCTCCGCGAGTCCGCGACGTATGACAGAGTAGCCGTATGCCAGATGAGACTCTATGACTACAGGCACAGGCTTCACTACTTTCATCACATCGCAGATGAAATTTTCGGTATTGGGCACGGTCACCACAACCACGTCGGGGCGGAACCTGTTGACAACAGCCTTCAGCTTTTGATGAAAAAGCCGCTTCAGCCTCAGGGCTTCCGAAAAGCGGCGGAAGAATGGATAACGGTAGATGGTGAAGAAGTGGCACGCCAAGTCAACATGCTCCACAGACTCCTTAAGCTCGTAGGCTGGCTCACCATCGTGCTCATAGGTGACAATCATCACTTCATTACTGTCAGAGGCAATGAAATTCGCCTTGTCGGTAAGCGTCCGCTCCAGACCGCCAACATTATTCAGCAATGGTGTAAAGTAGAGTAACTTCATGGCTGTTGCTTATAGATTCCTTCACAGACTGTTCTTGCGGTGAAGACAGTCGGTGAGATGGCTTATACGGTTAACTGCAAATTCTAAATCGTAATAATGACGGCGGAAGAAGCGCCACTTCTGTATATGGCAGAAAGGCGGGAACATCAATGTGAGGAAGAAAGCCACCAACAACCTGCCATACCTGAGCGACCGCAAGAACAGGCGGCGCCTTACGGCAAAGAAAGGGCGGCTGGCATCAGCAGAAATGGGGCAACGCATAACCACATCGACACCGTTGGTCGCAAAATTGGCCATGAACATCAGATAGTCCACAGCAAGGTTGCGGCGGTAGCGCTCAGCAGCAGGAGGGTTGTTGAGCATATAGTCAATGCTTACTGCCTGACTGTACACCACCCTGTCGGCCCTTTCTGTAATGAACGTAGTATTGACTATTGACGACTGGTTATACTCATACACGTATGTAATACGGGGAAGCATCAGCACACTCGACAGATGGCCGAAAAGCATTAGAGACCACGACTGGTCCTCGTAGAGAATGCCGTCGATGAACCTTATGTTGTTGTCCATCAGCAGCTCACGCCGTATCAGCTTGTTCCAGGCATATAGGTATATCTGGTGACGAAGCATGCGCTGCATTAGTTCATCGGCATCGTCAACAAGCAGCTCTCTGTCAAGGTTGTTTATCAACAGGCTGTTGTCTTTCATGTTCTTTACATTACCCATCACCATGTCAACGCCGGAATGCTGCAGCAGATTGTCAATAAGGTACTGAATGGCACCGGGAGTGAGATAGTCGTCGCTGTCAACGAAAAGGACATACTCTCCACGGGCATGTTCCAGCCCTGTATTACGTGCAGCAGAGAGACCGCGGTTATGCTCATGGGACACAATGGAGAAGTTTATGAAGCCATGATAGTTGTCGATGACACGCCTTACTATCCGCATGCTGTCGTCAGTACCACAATCATCCACTATAAGGCACTCCATCTCAACGCCGCAAACATCCTGAGACATCAGCGACTGGAGGCAGCGCTCCACGTACTGGCTGACATTATATATAGGTATTATAACAGATACAGTCACAATAGTTTGTATGATTCAGCTTGCAAATATAGCCAAAAATACTCATACCGCCAAAAATACAAACATAAAAATGTTAAAGATGCTTGCCTGTATGGAAAAAAAGCTGTAACTTTGCAGCGGAGAATAAGGAAACACGGGTGTACTCGCCCGCAACAATACGTAACTATGATTGCATTATCACAACACATTGAGCACTTGCTGCTGGAGAACGACTGCGTGATTGTGCCCGGAATGGGCGGTTTCATGGCGCACAAGGTTGCTGCACGATATGACGAGAGCCAGCAGCTTTTCTTGCCGCCATACAGGCAGTTGGGCTTCAACCCTCAGTTGAAAATAAACGACTCACTGTTGGCGCAATCGTATGTGGAGGCATACGACCTGAGCTACCCTGAGGCCTTGCGACGCATTGAGAGCGAGGTGGCAGAGCTGTGCCAGCACATAGAAAACGAGGGCTGCTACTACCTTAATAATATAGGCGAACTGCGAACCAACGACGAGGGACACTTGGAGTTTGAGCCGGCATTCTCCGGGATAACCACACCATCACTCTACGGGTTAAGCCATCTTAGCATCAGCCGCTACGAAGCAGAGCAGAAAGACAATACGGCAACAAAGAGAACCATTGTCAGCGACAGCATGGTTGATACTGACAAGGAAACAGAGCCTGCCGTGGTGATAAAGCTGTCGTGGATAAGAAACGCAGTAGCTGTTGCTGCTGCCATCGTTGCATTCCTGTTCATTGCCACTCCGCTGAGCAACGACACCGTGAAACCGCAGATGGCAGGAATCGCGGGGATTTTCACCACATCGGCTCCAGAAGCTATTGTAACTGAGGAAAAGCCTGACTCTTCTGACATTGTCACTGCCTCGGAGACAGAGACAGAGACAGACACCACATCACCTACCACACCTACAACACCTACTACACCTACCACACCTACTTCACCTCAAAACCTCACCGAATCCCCAGAGACCACCACAACCGAAGACGCCACTTCAGAATCAAGACCATACTCTATAGTACTGGCCAGTCAAGTGTCGCAGCGCAATGCCGCTGCCTTCGTGGAAGAGCTGCATAAGAACGGCTTCACCGATGCGAGGATTGTCAACGGTAAGAAAATGACACGCGTAGTCTACGGCTCTTACTCTACAGAGAACGAGGCCTACAACGAACTGCGTTCGTGCCGACGCAGCAACTTCTTCAAAGAAGCTTGGGTGATAAAGTTCTAACAATCAATGCAAACAAGCTTTTCCCTAAAGTAATTAGAATTAGCAGACCAAGCTTCCAACCTTTGCGCAAAGGAACAAAACAACAAAAACATGAAGAGAGTACGCTGTCCTAAGTGCGACCACTACATAGTCTTCGACGAGACAAAATACGAGGAAGGCCAGGCGCTGGTGTTCCAGTGTGACGAGTGCGGTCGCCAGTTCGGCATCCGCATGGGCAAGTCGAAGCTTAAGGCTCTACAGCGCGACGACAACCCCGACGAGAAAGCCGACGAAATGGGCTGCGGTTCAATAGTTGTAATTGAAAATGTGTTCCATTACAAACAGGTGATACCTCTGCGCATGGGCGACAATGTGATAGGCCGCTACCAGAAGGGCAACCCCATTAACACTCCGTTTGAGACTGTAGACCCCAGCGTTGACCTAAACCATTGCACCATCAATGTAAGTCGCGACAAACGCGGCAACCTGCGCTATACGCTTAGCGACAACAACAGCAATACAGGAACATTTGTTGACAACGTGGAAATAAGACAGCGCGAACGCCGCATAATTGAAGACGGAACGCTGTTTACCATCGGCGCAACGTCAATCATACTGAGAACAACTGAAATGCCTCATTCGTAGAGTGGCACTTTACGGAGCTAAAGTGGCACTTTTTTGAAATTAAGTGCCACTTTACAATTGTAAAGTGGCACTCCTCAAAAGGCATGTTTCACGCCATTTTTATGAATACATTCCATCGGGGGTTACGCCTGCTTGTTGTAGCAGTTGAAGATGGTGTCGAGGGTTGCTTTGGGCAGCTTCTTTGTCAGCAGGCTTACAATCCAAACCACGGGGAATCCGCCCACCATGGCTATGGCTCCACAGTTGATGGGGTTGATGGGGTTGCCTGCCAGCATGTTGATGACCGTCAGTCCGACGCCCCAGATGAAGCATGCCCATACGCTGGCTGTGGTTATTCCGCGCCAGTAGAGTCCGAGCATGAACGGAGCGAGGAAAGCTCCTGCCAGCGCTCCCCATGATATGCCCATGAGCTGTGCTATGAACGTGGGGGGGTTGAGTGCTATGAGCAGCGATATGACTATGAAGAACATTATCAGCACTCGCATCACCACCACCTTGCGGCGCTCAATCTTCTCGGCCACGATGTCGTCGATGGTACCCTCCTCCACTTCACCTGGCAGCGACTTCTTGTCGCGGTAGATAAGGTCGAGAGTCATGGTAGAGCTTGAGGTGAGCACCAATGAGGCGAGCGTCGACATGGATGCAGAGAGCACCAGCAGCACCACGAGTGCTATGAGCACGTCGGGCAGTGTGACGAGCATGGCGGGCACGATGGAGTCGAAGGCAATCTTGCCCGTAGCCTCGTTGATGACGGGGTCGTAGAGGCGTCCGAAACCTCCGAGGAAGTAGCAGCCTCCGGCCACGATGAATGCGAAGATGGTGGAGATGACGGTGCCGCGCTTGATGGCGCTCTCGTCGGTTATGGAGTAGAACTTGCCCACCATCTGCGGCAGTCCCATAGTGCCTAACGATGTGAGAATGACCACGCCGAGCAGGCCCCACGGGTCGGGTCCGAACCACGATGCAAAGCCGCCGTTCACCGACGGGTCGGCGTCGGAGGGTATCTGTGCCAGCTTGTCTACGGCGGCGGAGAGGCCTCCCTGTGCATTGAGCACTGCAAGTATGACTGCCACGATGCCGAAGAGCATGATGATGCCCTGGATGAAGTCGTTCATGGCCGTGGCCTTGTAGCCGCCGATGATGACATAGACGGCTGTCAGTATCGACATGATTACTACGCAGTACTCGTAAGGAATGTCGAAGCCCATCTCGAAGAGTCGTGAGATGCCGCTGTAGACGCCTGCCGTGTATGGGATAAGGAACACGAAGGCAATGATGGAAGCCGCCACGCGCAGACCCTGATCGGCAAAGCGTGTGCCGAAGAAGTCGGGCATGGTGCGACTCTCTATGTGCTGTGTCATCAGCTTGGTGCGCCGCCCGAGGATGAGCCAAGCCAGCAAGGAGCCGATGACGGCATTGCCAATGCCTATCCAAGCGCTGGAGAGGCCGTATTTCCATCCGAACTGTCCGGCATAGCCCACGAAGACCACTGCCGAGAAATAAGAGGTTCCGAAGGCAAAGGCTGTGAGCCACGGACCTACTGCACGGCCTCCGAGCACGAAGCCGTCAACACTGCTGGCCTGCTTGCGGGAATAGAGTCCCACTCCTACCATCACGACCAGGAAGATGATGGTTAAAAGAACTTTGATTATCATAATAAGCCCACCCAAGCCCTCCCAAAGGGAGGGGTGTTTGATTACATGATACGGTGGAAATATCCTTTATTTATTAAACTTCAATTGTTATTTCTCATTCGCCCAATCCCAATATATTCGGTATTTAAGCATCCCTCCCTTCGGGAGGGTTTGGGTGGGCTTGCTAAAACGCCACCTGCACCTGTGCCTGCAGCCAGTTGTAGTCCTTTGAGCTTATGTTCTCGCCACAGAGACAGCGTGTGTACTGCAGCTGCAGACGACACTTCTTGAAATACCAATACTGCAGGCCTATGGTGAGGTTGGTCTGGTCCCATCCGTCTACCTTGGTGTTGCGGTCGAAGGTCTCGCCTGAGGCTATGACGTCGAGTGCGCCGACCACGGGAATGCAGGCCGTCATGTAGCCGCCTCGGGAGCCTACGTCGCCGTCCTGTCCGCCGAGCCACTCAGCGCGCAGGCTGGCGGGTCGGGCCTCCTTGTACTGTCCCTCAGAGTAAGGCCGCGTCTTATACTCGGCGCCCACCGAGTATCGGTTGCGCTTGTAGTTGTCGCCAACCTTTATGTCGGGGTTCCACTTGGCGGTGCCCACTGCGCATCCTGTGCCGATGTATCCCGACCCCACTATGCGCAGGCCGTCGAAGGGTTTCACCTCGAGCTTGGCTATGAAATCTTTCTGGTTGTTAAGGTCTTTGCGGTTGATGCCTTGTCCGCTCATCAGCGCCAGGTCATAGTGCAGCAGGCCCTTGAACAGGTCGCCGTAGACGTTTACGCCCATGTCGCGGCCGTAGTTGACGCCGTTGAGCGGATCGGGGCCTTCGCCGGCCAGATAGAGCACGGCCTGTGAGTAGACGTCGATAAGCTCAAGCTGAGTGGGAGACATGGGGTTCTCCATGGTGTAGGAGTGCTTGAACTGTCCGATGCGTACGGTGAGAGCATTGTCGTTGGAGATGCGGTAGTCGGTGTAATACTCCTGGACTACGCTGGAGAAGTCGTGCATGAACATGAATGACCACCTGTCGGTGATGCGGGCCTTGGCCCAGAGAAGCGTCCGCTTGAGGTTGTAGGCGTTGGTCTTGTTGCCGTTGATGTCCTGATACGACCATCCGCCCTGTGCATAGCCATTGAGTGTGATACGCTCTGTGAAGTTCCTTGTCCAGTCTGTTTTCTGGCTCTTCTCTTTCTGTTGCCCCATGGCGGCAACACTGCTGAACACTGCCATAGCTACTGCCAGTGTCCGCAACATGAAACTCTTTTTTCTCATTTTTTCATTCTTTTATTACGGTTAAATGGTTCATGCGGCGGCAAAATTACTCTTTTTCTTTCAATTGTGCAAGAAAAAGTGCCAGTAATTCTTCTTTCTGATGTTTTTTGGGCTGTTTCCGTTGAAAAGTGTCAGTAGGCAGGGGTGTAATAATTGCTTAAAATCCTATAAATAAACTTTGCAGGGTTGCACTTGTTGCGAAAATAATGTAACTTTGTAGGCTAAAAGTGTGTGAAAGCGTAAATAACAACAAACAAAAGCATAAGTAAGAATGAAGAAAACAATCATCCTCACAGCCGTGATGACCATTACAGCACTGACGTCAACGGCACAGACCAAGGACGGCGGCCTTTCGCGCGCCATTGTCTACGACATACAGAAGGAGCACAAGAACGCGCCTGTGAACAGGGCGCTGGCCAACGCCGTGGCGGCAAACTCCATAGACGAGCTTGCCAAGAACCATGCCAATGCTGGCATCGTTGACACCTACTTCAGCGTGGAGACCCCAAAACAGAGCATCACCGACCAGAAGAGCTCCGGCCGCTGCTGGATGTTCAGCGGGCTCAACGTGCTGCGCTCAGACTATGCCCTGAAACACGACTCCGTGGCCTTGGAGCTGTCGCAGTCATACCTCTTCTTCTGGGATCAGCTGGAAAAGTCGAACTTGATGCTACAGGGAGTGATTGACACGGCAAAGAAGCCCATCGACGACCAGCGCGTACAGTTCTTCTTCCACCATCCGCTCAACGACGGAGGCACCTTCTGCGGTGTGGCCGACTTGGTAGACAAGTACGGGCTGGCACCCAAGGAGGCCATGCCCGAGACCTACTTCACCGACAACACCAGCAAAGCCTCGAAGCTCATCGCCTCGAAGCTGCGCGAGTTCGGGCTGCAGCTGCGCGAGATGGTGGAGAAGGGAAAGAGCAACTCTTCGGTGGAGAAGGCCAAGGTGCGCATGCTCGGGCAGATCTATCGCATGCTGGTGCTCACCATAGGCGAGCCTCCCAAGAGCTTCACCTATGCCTTCAAGACCAAGAGCGGGCGCAACTTAAGCCAGCCCAAGGAGTACACTCCGCAGGAGTTTGCCAAGGAAGTGGTGGGAGGCCCCATCAACGGCACCTTCATCATGGTGATGAACGACCCGCGCCGACCATACTACAAGACCTACGAGGTGGAGTACGACCGCCACACCTACGACGGCCACAACTGGAAGTACGTCAACCTGCCCATGGACGACATTGAGCGCATGGCCATAGCTGCCCTGAAGGCAGGCCACAAGCTCTACAGCAGCTACGACGTGGGCAAGATGCTCGACCGCAAGCGCGGCTTTGCCGACACCGAGAACTACGACTACGGCTCGCTCTTCTCAACAACCTTCGGCATGGACAAGGCACAGCGGATAGCAACCTTCGACAGCGGCTCCACCCACGCCATGACCCTCACCGCCGTAGACCTCGACAAGAAAGGCAACGCCAAGAAGTGGAAGGTGGAGAACTCATGGGGCGCCGACTGGGGGCAGAAGGGCTGCCTGATTATGACCGACCGCTGGATGCGCGAATATATGTTCCGGCTTGTAGTCGACAAGAAGTACGCCACGGAAAAGGTGCGCAAGGCCGCCGAGCTGCCACCAGTCATGGTGATGCCCGAAGACCCGCTCTTCCTGCCCGACGAGTAGCCCGCTGCCCGAGAGAAGCTGAAACAAACCATAAATAGAGTGACCGATGAGAAATTCTGTATTGGCCTTGATGGCTATCGTAATGATGATACCAATGAAGATGTTCGGAGACAGTTTTGACTCACTATGGAAGCAGTTCGAAGCCGCCAGCGACAAGGACTTGCCGCAGAAAGAGCTTGAAGTGCTTTCTACCATAGTCAACAAAGCTACCCGGAGCAAGGAGTATGGACAGCTGCTCAAGGCCGAGCTGATGGCGGCACAGGTGAGAACCGACATCTCGCCCGACTCACTTGCGCCTGCCGTGGGCAGACTGAAGGAAAGGGCCAGCGCCTGCACTGACATTCCCCTGAAGGCGGTGTACAATGCCGTGTTGGGGCGTATCTACCAAGACAACAGCTCACTTTCCGACTCAGCATCTTGGAGCAGCCTGTTCTACACCAAGGCCATGGAGAATCCCGACAAGCTGGCTGCAGTGAAAGCCGGCAAGTACTGCCCCTTAGTGGTCATGGGCAGAGACAGCCGCATATACAACAACGACCTGCTAAGCGTCATAGGCATGTGGACTGACAACTACAGGGTCATGCACGAGTATTACGATGCGGCAGGCAACCGCAGCGCAGCCTGCCTCACCGCCTTGGAGCTGGCCAGCGACCACCGCCCCTACGGCACATATAAGGTGGAAGAGTCAGCATATCTGCAAGAGCTCGACTCGCTCATCAAGCTCTACTCCGACGTGCCCGAGGTGGGCGAGGTGGTTATCGAGCGCTTCGACTTCATGAACAGCCGCACTTCGGCCACCGCCCGGCAGAAGATAGAGTACATTGACGATGCACTGACGCGTTTCAGCAACTGGAAACGCATGGCAGAGCTGCGCAACAGCCGCAAGCAGCTCACAGCAAGCCAGTTCACGGCAGCCCTCCCGCAAAAGGTGATGACCACCCACGAACAACAGACCGTGAAAATCAAGCGCATACGCAACGTCAGCGAGATAAAGCTCAACATCTACCGCGTGGCAGCCGACGGCACCATAACCCTCGACCCCTCAAACCCCAAGGACTATGACAAGCTGAAAACCATGCTCACCCCGCTGCCTGAGCTTACACAGACAGCCCGCTACACGGACTTCACTGATTACGACCTGCACGACGACACCCTTACCATAGGCAGCCTGCCTGCCGGCGTCTACATGATTGAGGCCCTGAGCACCCCTCTGATGAAAGCCTCGCGCAGCCTGCTCCATGTGAGCGACGTACGCCTGCTCACCGAGCCACTGCCAGGCAAGAACCACCGCTATGTGGTGGTTGATGCCACCACAGGCCACCCACTTGCCGGAGCACACATAGATGCCGACATCTACAAGGACTACAGCTACAAGGATGTGCGCACCGTTAATCTCGTTGCCGACGCCGACGGCGAGTGCCAGCTGGCACTCGGAGCGCGTGAGTCGTTCAAGCGCATCTTCGTATTTACCGACAATGACAAGGCCCGCCCCGCCAACAGGGGCGACGGAGGCAGGTACTCATTCACAAAGAGCAACGACAACAACTACATTGAAATCTACACAGACCGCAGCATCTACCGCCCCGGACAGACCGTACACGCCGCGGCCATCACTTACAGCGTGACAAATAGCATACAACAGAAGGCAATGGCCGATGTCATGCTCGACTTTGAGCTTCGCGACGCCAACTACAACTTGGTAAGCAAGAAAAGCGTGCCTGCCGACAAGTTCGGCACCGCTGCTGCCGACTTCGTGCTGCCCTCATCGGGGCTTACAGGCGACTTCACCCTGCGTGTAGGCCAGTCGGCGACAAGCTTCCGCGTTGAAGAATACAAGCGCCCAACCTTCGAAGCCGCCTTCGACAAGGTGGACAAGCCATACCAGGTGGGCGACACCGTGGCTGTAAAGGCCGTGGCACGTACATTCGCCGGAGTGCCTGTGCAGGGCGGAAAGGTAAGCTGGCGGATAAAGCGACAGCACGCATGGTGGTGGTGGCGCTACTCCAACTACTATGAGACAGCCTACATAGGGCACTCAAGCAGCGGCACTGACATTGCCGACGGAGAAACCACCACCGGAGCCGACGGCTCGTTCACCATAGACGTGCCAATGCTGCTGCCGGAGAGTGAGTATGCCACATTCTATACCTTCATCGTGACTGCCGACATAACAGACCAGGGTGGAGAGACACACAGCTGCGAGACACAACTGAACTTAGGCAACCGCAAGACCGCCTTCGGATGCACGCTGCAGCCGAAAGTGCTCATCGACGAGAAGCCGGAGTTCGCTTTCACCTACTACAACGCCTCGGGATTTGCCATCAACGGCGACGTGAGCTACCGCCTCGACGGCAGCCAGTGGCAGAAGGCCAAGACCAACACCCAGATACAGATACCCGCCATGACCAGCGGCAAGCACCTGCTTGAGGCAGTCTGCGGCACCGACAGCATAGAGCGCCACTTCGTGGTTTTCTCGCTCGACGACAAGAGCCCCGCCATAGAGACCGAAGATTGGTTCTACCAGTCGGCATCGGCATTCACCAACGATGGCAAGCCTGTCACAGTGCAGACAGGCTCGTCGGACAGCGACGTATATATTATATATAATGTGTTCTCCGGCGACAAGGTGCTCGAGTCGGGACACGTAATGCGGACAAACGAGCTGATAAACCGCAAGCTCACCTACCGTGAAGACTATGGCGACGCCGTGCTGCTTACCTATGCCTGGGTGAAGAACGGCAAGATGTATCACCACACAGCCACCATCAGCCGTCCACTGCCCGACAAGCAGCTGAAGTTGGAGTGGCACACCTTCCGCGACCGTCTGACACCAGGACAGAAGGAGGAGTGGACACTGCGCGTAGAAATGCCGCCGACTGCTGCCGACAAGCATCAACAGGCACAGCTTATGGCCACACTCTACGACTACAGCCTCGACCAGCTCTACCCGCACAACTGGTGGCTCTCGCCACGCATACACCTCACGTCACCACATACCGACTGGGCCTTCACCATGTGGAGCGGCATATCATTGTCGGCCTACCAGGCTTTAAGCCATGAGACTGTCGACGAGCTTGTGTTCTCAACCTTCGACGAGTCGCTCTTCCCAACAATGTACGGCAGGCGGCGCTACGGCGGAATGGTCTACGACATGATGCCTGAGCCAGAGGCGATGATGGTCGGCGCAGCATCACCAAGATTGTTGCGCAAGACCAACACCACGGGAGCCATGATGGCGCAGAACGCCGCCATGAAGGAGAGTGCCGACGAGGCAGAAGAAGAAGAATCGAAAATTGACAGCGGCAGCGACCACGACGGCGGGGAAAAGCCGGAGACGGTAGCCACCGTGCGCGAAAACCTGCAGGAGACAGCCTTCTTCTATCCACAGCTCGTCACCGATGCCAACGGTATGGTGTCGCTCAAGTTCACACTGCCCGAGAGCCTCACCACCTGGCGCTTCATGGGACTGGCCCACACCGCCGACATGTATTACGGCCAGATTACCGGCAAGGCAGTAGCCCAGAAGGATGTGATGGTGCAGCCCAACGTTCCGCGATTCCTGCGCGAAGGCGACGAGGCCACCGTCAGTGCCCGCCTCTTCAATACCGGCGGACGCACTGTCAGCGGTACAGCGCGCATGGAACTTCTTGACCCCGAAACCAACAATGTTGTATACACAAAGAGTGAACCGTTCACGATAGCCTCCGATGCCACAGCCGCCATCACCTTCACCATTGAGAGTGGTAAGCTCGACGCACAGACCATGAGCCTGCTCGTATGCCGTGTCATGGCCGAAGGCAAGGGCTTCAGCGACGGCGAACAGCACTACCTGCCAGTGCTGCCCAGCAGGGAGCGCGTCACAGTGAGCAGACCGTTCACCCAGAACAATCCCGGCACCACCAAGATTGACCTGACAACGATGGTGCCATCCGACGCCACCGGAGGTGAGCTTACTGTGGAGTACACCAACAATCCGGCATGGCTCATGGTGCAGGCGCTGCCAACAATGGCCTACACCACTGATGACAATGCCATCTCACAGGCAGCCTCACTTTATGCCAACACCCTGGGCAAGTTCATACTGAGCCAGATTCCAAACGCAAAGCGCACCTTCGAGCTGTGGCAGAAGGAGAAGGGCACCGAAAACTCGCTGACAAGCAACTTGGAGAAGAACCAGGAGCTGAAAGACATACTCATAGGCGAGACGCCATGGGTGATGGAGGCAACGCGCGAGACTGAACAGATGCACCGCCTCGCCGACTTCTTCGACGAGAACCGCATCACCAGCCAAACAGCCTCTGCCATAGAGAAGCTTGAGAAGTTACAGCTCGACAACGGAGCATGGACATGGTGGGAAGGCATGAACGGCTCGTTCTGGATAACAGTGGAGATAGCCGAGATGCTCGTACGCCTGAATGCCATGACAGGTACTCAGGCCGACACACGCCAAATGCTAAGCAAGGCCATGAGCTACATGCAGGGCGAGATTGCCGACGAGGTGAAGGAACTAAAGAAGAAGGAGAAGAAGTACGGTGAGGTAAGCTTCCCGTCATACAAGTGCCTGCAATATCTGTATATATGTGCCCTCGACGGCCGCAAGCTTTCCTCGAAAGCCGAGGCAGACAACAAGTATCTGATAGAGCTGCTGCGAAAGGACATCAAGCAGCAAGACCTCTACGACAAGGCTATCACCGCCATCATACTTGAACGCTACGACCGCAAGGCTGCTCTTGAATACGTTCAGAGCCTGAAACAGTACACCGTTTACACCGAGGAGAAAGGCCGCTACTACGACAGCCGCCGCGCAAGCTACTCATGGATGGACTACCGCATACCCACGCAGGTGGCCGCCATCGAGGCCATTGGCCGACTTACACCCGACGACCGCCAGACACTGACAGAGATGCAGCGCTGGCTGTTGCAGGAGAAGCGCACCACAAGCTGGAGCACGCCCATCAACAGCGTGAACGCCGTCTACGCATTCCTTACAGGAAACAAAGCCTCGTTCGCACCGCAGGAGCGCACGAGACTCTCCATCGACGGCAAACCCCTTGAGCTGCCCAAGGCCACTGCCGGCCTGGGCTACGTGAAGACAAAGACCAGCGCCAAGGGAGCCAAGACGCTTACGGCCGAGAAGACATCGGAAGGCATCTCATGGGGAGCCGTCTATGCACAGTTCATGCAGCATACGGCGAACATAGCCGACAGCGGCAGCGGCATCACCGTCAGCCGACAGCTCTTTGTAAGCAGAGGGGGCAAGTGGGAGCCGCTGAACGGGCCGCTGAAGGTAGGTGAACGCATCAAGGTGCGCATAACCATCGAGGGTGAGCGCGACTACGACTTTGTACAGGTGCTCGACCGCCGCGCAGCATGCATGGAACCAGTGCGGCAGCTCAGCGGCTACAACGGATGGGCATACGTGTCACCACGCGACTGCTCCACAAACTACTATCTCAACATGATGCCCAAAGGCAAGCGCATCATTGAGACAGAGTACTTCGTAGACAGGGCAGGAACCTACGAGACAGGCACCTGCACCGTGGAGTGCGCCTATTCGCCAGAGTATCGCGCCAAGACCAAGTCAGTGACACTGCACTGCATACAACAGGAGGACGACGGAAAGTGAACCATGAATAATTCACAGAAAAAGACATAGCACATGAGAACAACAAAGGATAATAGTAAAAAAAACCGCCTGATGGTGCTGGCTGCACTGTTTGCCCTTCACTCCTCGCCCTTCATCAGTGAGGCACTGGCACAGAAACTCAGCGTAGCCAACCCGGAGCAGGACTGTGGGAAGACAGGGTTCAACATACCCGCCACCGTAAGCTTCGAGATGGAGAACACAGGCCGCAGGCAGCTCAACATCATCAGCGTGACACCCGACTGCGGCTGCACAAAGGTGGAATACCCACGCAAGGGAATTGCCGCCGGCGAGAAGTTCACTGTAAAGATGACCTACGACGCCCGCCAGTTAGGGCATTTCTACAAGCAGGCAGCAGTGAAGAGCAACGGCACAAAGGAACCCATATACATCACCATGAAGGGAGTGGTGCTGCCCGAAGTGCAGGACTACAGCGGCAACTACCCCTTCCGCATGGGTGCCATGCTCATAGACAGGGATGCAATTGAGTTCGACGACGTTAATCAGGGCGACCAGCCCCAGCAGGTGATACACATCATGAACGACGGCGTGGACGAGATACAGCCCAGCGTTATGCACCTGCCCTCGTATCTCACTGCCGAGGTAGCCCCGGAGCGCCTGGCTCCCGGCCATGCCGGCACAATCACCCTGACGCTCGACACCAAGGCCATCCGCACCCTCGGACTCACACAGACCAATGTCTATCTGGCTCAGCATTTAGGCGAGACCGTGCGTAGCGACAACGAGCTGAACGTGTCTGTTGTGGTGCTGCCCGACCTCAAGAGCCTTGCCGGAGGGCAGAAAGCTTTCTCGCCACGACTGCAGCTCTCTACCACCGACCTCAACCTCGGCTCCTTCGACGGCAAGTCGAAGAAGAGCGGCGAGATAGTGATAACCAACAACGGACGTACGGCGCTGACCATCTCCGCCCTACAGATGTTCACTCCCGGACTGCGTGTGACGCTCGACGACAGGGAGATACGCCCCGGTGCCTCCACAAAGCTCAAGGTGGTGGCCTACCGCGAAGAGCTGGCCCGCGTCCGCACTCAGCCTCGTGTGCTCATGATTACCAACGACCCAGACCACTCAAAGGTAGTCATCAACATCACTTATACCCCATAATATAGAAAACTTAGAATATGGAGCATCCCGAGAACAGCAGCGAGTACGCCGGACTGCAGGTAAACAGCGGCGTAGAGCAACAGGCCATCGTCAACCCCTACCTGAAGCGTGGGCGCTTCCGCCGCCGCGAGTATAGCGTGGCAGAAATGGTTGAGGGTATAGTCAAGGGCGACGTCACCATGCTCTCACAGGCCGTCACACTCATTGAGAGCGTCAATGCCGACCACCAGAAAAAGGCTCAGGAGGTAATAAACCTATGCCTGCCATACAGCGGGCACAGCATACGTGTGGGCATCAGCGGTGTGCCAGGTGCCGGCAAGTCGACAAGCATCGACGAGTTTGGCATCCACGTGCTAAAAGAGCACGGAGGCAAGCTTGCAGTGCTCGCCATCGACCCGTCGTCGGAACGGTCAAAGGGCAGCATCCTTGGCGACAAGACCCGCATGGAGAAACTGTCGCAACACCCCGACTCGTTCATACGCCCTTCGCCGTCGGCAGGGTCGCTGGGAGGGGTGGCGCGTAAGACGCGTGAGACCATTGTGCTTTGCGAGGCCGCAGGATTCGACAAGATTTTCGTAGAGACAGTAGGAGTGGGACAGTCGGAAACGGCATGCCACTCCATGGTAGACTTCTTCCTGCTTATACAGGTTGCAGGCACAGGAGACGAGCTTCAGGGAATAAAACGCGGCATAATGGAAATCAGCGACGGCATCGTCATCAACAAGTGCGACGGCGACAACGTAGACCGCTGCCAGATGGCTGCCACCAATTTCCGCAACGCCCTACACTTCTTCCCCATGCCCGAGAGCGGCTGGACGCCTAAGGTGCTCTGCTACTCAGGCTTCTACGGCACAGGCGTCAAAGAGGTATGGGACATGATCTATCAGTACATGGACTTCGTGAAGCACAACGGATACTTCGACTACCGCCGACAGGAGCAGGCCAAATACTGGATGTACGAGACCATCAACGAGCAGCTACGCTCCAGCTTCTACAACAGCTCGGTAATAAAGTCGCAGCTACAGAGAGCAGAGAGCGACATCCTCAGCGGAAAGAAAACATCGTTCATTGCAGCACAAGACCTGCTCGACATGTATTTCAAAAGCATTTAAGGCTAAAGATATATTGCATGTGTGATGGAACACAGACAAGACTCAAGCAACAGTAACTCTCCACAGCCATCGGAAGAGAGTGGAAAGCCGCTTTACGTAGAGATTGACAGCGGCAGCGGCTTCTGCTTTGGCGTTACCACGGCCATCAACAAGGCAGAAGAGGAGTTGAGAAACGGCAAGACGCTCTACTGCCTTGGCGACATTGTCCACAACAGTATGGAGTGTGAGCGCCTGAGGCTGATGGGACTGGAAACTATCAACCACGAGGACCTGGAACACCTGCACAATGTGAAAGTGCTGCTTCGTGCCCACGGCGAACCACCGTCGACTTACGAGCTTGCACGGCGCAACAACATAGAGATTATCGATGCCACATGCCCCGTGGTGCTGAAGCTGCAGAAGCGCATCAAAGAGAAGTGGACAGAGGAAGGTGGAGGGACCAACGGGCATGAGGCTCCGCAAATAGTGATTTTCGGCAAGAAAGGCCACGCAGAGGTGTTAGGGCTTGTAGGGCAGACGGATGGCAACGCCATAGTAGTGGAGAGTTTCGACGAGGCGAAGCGCCTCGATCTCTCACGCGACGTCTATCTCTACTCTCAGACCACCAAGTCGCTCGACGAGTTCCACCTGATTGTCGACTATATACAGGAGCACATCTCGCCGAATGCCAATTTCAGGTCGTTCGACACCATTTGCCGTTCCGTGGCCAACCGCATGCCCCTTATATCCCAGTTTGCCGTACGCCATGACCTCATACTCTTCGTCTGTGGCCGGAAGAGTTCCAACGGCAAGGTGCTTTTCGGCGAGTGCCTGCGCGTCAATCCCAACAGTCACCTGATAGAAGGCCCCGGCGACATACGGCGCGAATGGCTACGCGGAGTCACCACTGTAGGCATCTGTGGTGCCACCTCAACTCCCAAATGGCTGATGGAACAGTGCAGGACGGCAATAGAGTGAGCCAAGCCTTGACGGAAGAACACCTAAACAGATAAAACGCGAATTATTATGATAAGAGTATTATTGACAGCAGCATTGCTCTGCAGCACCACGATGCAGGCAATGGCATCGGAAAACGAAGACGGGACATTGGTAACGCTCAATAATGGTGAATCCACCATGAGCATAGACACCTCCAAAGGCGGTAGAATCATGTCGCTGAAGTACGGCGGGAAAGAGATAATATCGCAGTTGCGATGGCCCGAATCGTTTGGAAGCACTTTTTGGACAAGCCCGCAGAAGGAATGGAACTGGCCGCCTGTTGCTGAGTTCGACAAACAGGCCTACACAATAGTGGAGAGGAAGGAGAAGCGGCTGGTAATCAGCAGCCCCGTATCGGAACGCCTGCACATGAGTGTAGGCAAGGAATTCTCCGTTGCCGGAGATAATGCCTTCACTGTCACATACTCAATAAAGAACGAAGGCAGCGAGCCGCGACAAGTGGCACCGTGGGAGATAACCCGTGTGCCTAACGCCGACGGAATCATCTTCTTCTCACCGACAGACAGCATTTGGCCTTCCGGCATTATGACTTTCAACAACGCTTACGGCGCAGCATGGTACAAGACAGACGAAGCCCCGCAGAACAGGAAGGTTAACGCCGACGGCCAAGGCTGGCTGGCATACTTTGCCGAAGGCATTCTGTTGGTGAAGACATTCCAGGACTTGCAGACAGGTGAACCGGCTCCCGGAGAGGCGGAGATACAGGTGTACGTGAATCGCGGAAAGACTTTTATTGAGCTGGAGAGCCAGGGGGCGTACACAATGCTACAGCCAGGCGAACGACTCTCATGGACCGTAGGCTGGCACCTGACGCCCGTAGGCGAAACCCTGCAACCTTCGCCTGTGCTCATGGAAGAAGTGCGGAAGATTGTACGCTGACTACATACCGCCCTTTGATGAGGAAATACCATAAAAACAACTTTTCCGTAATGAAGAAAAAGATACTTGTAGTTCTCTCAATGCTTATGCTGACGGCATCTGTCTCACACGCTCAGAAGCATGAGGTAAGAGCCGTTTGGCTGACTACCATCGGCGGCATAGACTGGCCACACTCTTACTCTGCCACAGCACAGAAGCGTGAGCTTACAACACTGCTCGACAAGCTTAAGCTTGCAAACATCAACACGGTACTCGTGCAGGCGCGCGTGCGCGGTACTACTATATATCCTTCGGCCATGGAGCCTTGGGACGGATGCATCTCAGGCACACCGGGGCGCTCGCCTGGCTACGACGCCCTGCAGCTTGTCATCGACGAGTGCCACAAGCGAGGCATGGAGTGCCACGCATGGATGGTAACCATACCCGTAGGGAAATGGAACAAAACGGGATGCAGCCAGCTGCGCAAGAAGTTTCCGACAATGATACGACGGATAGGCGAAGACGGATTCATGAACCCTGAGCAGCCCATGACTGGAGACTATTTAGCCAAGATATGCGCAGAGGTGGTGACAGCATACGACATAGACGGCATACACCTCGACTATATACGCTACCCCGAGACGTGGCCGAGAGTGAAGAACGGCAAGGAGCGCATACAGCGCAGGGCAAACATCACCAGCATTGTACGCAAGATACATCAGGCAGTGAAGAGCCGGAAACCATGGGTGAAGATGTCATGCTCGCCTGTGGGAAAAGCCGACGACCTGAGCCGATACTCATCAGGAGGTTGGAACGCCTATACGGCCGTGTGCCAGGATGCACAGGGGTGGCTGCGCGAGGGAATTATGGACCAGCTCTACCCTATGATGTACTTCCGCGGCAACCAGTTCTTTCCCTTTGCACTCGACTGGCAGGAGCGCAGCTACGGGCGCACCATAGTCTCCGGACTGGGCATATACTTCCTGTCACCACAGGAGGGCAACTGGCCGCTGGCCGACGTGAAGCGCGAAATGCACTTCGTAAGGCAGAACGGACTGGGGCACGCCTACTTCCGGGCAAAATTCCTTACCGACAACACCAAGGGACTGTACTCTTTCGTAAGACAGTTTGACGACGCACCGGCTCTGATTCCGCCAATGACATGGGCATCGACACTGCCACCGACGGCACCGACAACAATCAGAGTCGTACGCAGCGAACGTTCCGACAAAATATCATGGGGCGGCGCACAGGACCGCTCACACTCACCATATCTGTTGTACAACATTTACGCATCGCTCACGCCCGACGTAGACACTAACGACCCGCACAACCTTGTGGTGACAAGGCTGACAGCCACCACCACCGCCCTACCCCACTCTGCTGGGCGGACACTATACTATGCTGTCACTGCCCTCGACCGATACGGCAACGAGAGCATGCCGCTGTTCGAGGTGTCTACTGCCATAAGCAGCGCAAAGCCGTCAATACAGATTACCGACGGACGACGAATGCGACTACCGGCAAAGGGGCAGGTGCTCGACGCTGAATTCATTGCCATTGAGACACTGCAAGGTCAGGTGGTGGTCACCCTGCCCTACCGCGGCACCTATGCGGACATAAGCCGACTGCCCGATGGTGTCTACCGCATGCGGTCAATAGGGCGGAAAGGCAGAAGCCACCGGATAGGATTGTTCTCTGTAAAGCGTTAATGATACAAAAACACAGGCTTTTCATCATATTTTATGGTGGAGACAGGAAAAAAAAGACTATCTTTGCCGACGAATTTATTCTTAAGCAACAATTATAAAAACCTACAGTTTTATGGAAAGAACATGGAGATGGTTTGGCAAGAAAGACAAGATTACACTTGCCATGCTCAGACAAATCGGAGTAGAGGGAATAGTGACTGCACTTCACGACGTTCCCCTCGGACAAGTATGGACACGAGAGAAAATCCGCGAACTGCGCGAGTATATCGAGAGCTACGGCATGCGCTGGAGTGTGGTAGAAAGCCTGCCTGTCGTGGAGACTATCAAATACGGCGGCCCTGACCGCGACGAGCAGATAGAGGTCTACAAGGAGAGCCTGCGCAATCTCTCGGCCGAGGGCATACACTGCATCTGCTACAACTTCATGCCTGTACTTGACTGGGCACGTACCGACCTGCTACACGCCAACCCCAACGGCTCCACAAACCTCTACTTCAACTATGCCGAGTTTGCATACTTCGACATCTATATATTGAAGCGCCCGGGCGCACGCGAGGAGTGGCAGGCCTTCCGGTTCCCGGAAGGAGTGGGCAAAGGCCGCAACGTACTGGCAGAGTGCGATGAACTGGCCAAGACCATGACACCGGAGAAAGACCACAAGCTGGTGGAGAACATCGTCATCAAGACGCAGGGCTTCGTAAGCGGCAACTTCAGCGAGAACGACGAGGCTCCCGTGCAGAAGTTCCGCGAATTCCTCGACCTGTATAAGGGCATAGACAAGAAGCAGTTGCGCGAAAACATGAAATACTTCCTCGAAGCTATCATGCCCACCTGCGAGGAGTACGGAATGAACATGTGCGTACACCCCGACGACCCGCCCATCGAGATTCTCGGCCTGCCGCGCATCGTACGCACCGAAGAGGACATACAGTGGTTACTCGATGCAGTGCCCAACAAGCACAACGGCCTTACATTCTGTGCAGGCTCACTCAGCGCCGGTGCATACAACAACGTGGTGGAGATGGCCCGTAAGTTCGCCTCCCGCACACACTTCGTACACCTGCGCTCATGCCACATCTTCCCCAACGGAGACTTCACTGAGGCCAGCCACCTTGGAGGGCGCGCCGACATCATTGAGCTATGCAAGATTTTCGAGAAGGAGAACCCGCAGCTGCCAATGCGCGTTGACCACGGAATGACCTTCACCGACCAGCAAGGCGGCATAATGGACGAGTCCAGCCATGGCCACAATGCCGGATACACACTCCTTGGACGCATGTTCGCACTGGGACAGGTGCAGGGTATACTCGCCACAGTAGACCGTGAGCTGGGCATTCCCTACAAGCAGCCCGGCTTCTTTGACTAAATAACCATTAAAAGTGTCACACAACAAATCGGCCTCCCTGTGGGAGGCCGATTTGTTGTGTCTGGTTACATATTCATTCCGCCGTCAACCTGTATAACCTGTCCGCTGATGTAGCTCGACATGTCAGAGGCAAGGAACACTGCACACTTGGCAATGTCATCAACAGTGCCTCCACGGCGCAGGGGAATCTTCTGTATCCACTCCTTGCGGATGTCATCGGGCAGAGCCTGAGTCATGGCAGTGTCAATGAATCCGGGGGCGATGGCATTGGCGCGGATGCCCTTGGGACCCATCTCCTGGCCAATGGACTTTGCCAGAGCAATAAGGCCGGCCTTTGAGGCTGCGTAGTTCGACTGTCCGGCATTGCCGTGGACACCGACAACCGAGGCCATATTGATAATACTTCCGCCACGCTGGCGCATCATCACCGGCACACAGGCATGTATGAAATTAAACGCCGACTTCAGGTTCACTGCAATCACTGCATCCCACTGCTGCTCCGACATGCGAAGCATCAGGCCGTCCTTAGTTATACCGGCATTGTTAACAAGAATGTCAACACTGCCGAACTCTTCCTTCACCTGCTTCACAACCTCCTCAGTCTGTGCAAAGTCGGCAGCGTTAGAGGCGTAGCTCTTGGCCTTGACACCCTTGGCAGCAATCTCCTGCTCAGTCTCAAGGTTCACCTCCAAGTCGGTAAAAGCAATGTTTGCGCCTTCTTCAGCAAATTTCAGAGCTATGGCCTTGCCAATGCCTCGTGCAGCACCCGTTATCAGTGCTGTTTTTCCTTCTAATAATTTCATGATTCTTTTCTTTTAATTAAATATGTATACAATCTTTTCATTCATCAAAACCTGTTAACCTTGCCCAGTGCGCCATAGACCACCTTTGCCACCTGGGGCTTCGTTGCCTCCTCAGTCATGCCGTGGGCTATCCGACCGTAGATGTAAGGCACCTCCAGACCCTTGATGCAATAGTGGGTGATGTCGGCAACAAGGTCAATGTTGTCAATGTCGAACTCTCCGTCTGCCTTACCCTCGGCATAAACCTTGCGGAAGAGTTCAATCTCGGCATCGTCGAAGTTCTTACGCACTTTCTCAACCATCCAGATATTCCTGAAGAACTCTGCGCGCAAGTTACCGTTGCGCACCACAGTCTCACGTATCATGAACAGATGGGTGTAGATAAGTTCAATAACCTTCTCCTGGGGACGTATGCGCTTGGCCGCCACCTCGTCGAGCTTGTCGGAGAGCCGCTCCAACTCGCCCTCGATAACGGCGTAGTAAATATCTTCCTTCGATTTGAAATAAGTATAAAGCGTGCGACGACCCTTGCCTGATGCTGTCGCTATATCGTTCATGGTGGTATTCTCCAAGCCTTTCTTTGCAAACAGCTGGCGGGCCACGTCAACGAGTATCTGTCTTGTTTTCGATATTGACATCTTCTTCCTCTTTTATGTTCAAAACAAATATGCACAGTAGTTTTATCGTGTGCAAAATTATGTCTTTTATTTCAATTGAGCAAGATAAAATAGAAAAAAAATGCTAAAAGCTTGCAGAATCAAAAAAAAAACAGTAATTTTGCACCCGAATTCAGAAAACATCGCGGAGTGGAGCAGTTGGTAGCTCGCCAGGCTCATAACCTGGAGGTCGCATGTTCGAGTCCTGCCTCCGCAACTGCTACTGGGCAACAGGCTATTTATTAGCACGTTGCCCAGTCTTTTGTTTCCAAGTGGGACGAAATCGGGAATCCGCTGAGCCGTAAATCCGCTGAGCCCTATTTTGAAATAATAAAAGTGGGATAAGGTAACAGACAAAATAAAAAATGATTATCCGCTATCGTACCACCAAGACGCTGAAAGCGTCGCCTCTCAATAACTCTAAATTTGCAGCGTCCGAAGGACCTGCGGACAAATGAAGGCTGCGGTTGAAATGACGCTGAAAGCGTCTTCGCTCAGTAACCGCAGTGTCTGAAGGACCTGCGGGCAAATGAAGGCTGCGGAACGCACTCTGAAAGAGTGCCCCATCACATCGGAAGGGCGACCCCTTCAGGGTCGATACTGGCGCAGACTGACATCCGGTGGTGCTGCGCACACCCCGTTATTGAGCGTTAACGCTTTCAGCGTATTGGTGGTAATATTGCGGATAATCATTAAATAAAAAGAGAACCCTTCATCAGGCTCTCTTTTGTTGGCTTCTGTAGTCGGTAAGGGAATCGAACCCTTATGCCAAGATTGAGAATCTTGTATCCTAACCGTTAGATGAACCGACCGTTAGTGCATCCTTTGCGAGACCCCCTGGCGGAAGGAGGGGGATTCGAACCCCCGGTACGGGAACCCGTACGGCAGTTTAGCAAACTGCTGGTTTCAGCCACTCACCCATCCTTCCGGAAGCCTTGGTACAGAAACCTTTGGGGTTATCTCCTCAAATGCGGTGCAAAGGTACTGCTATTTTTTCAATCCGCCAAACTTTTAGGCAACTTTTTTTGAAAAAAAACATATTACCACGTTAAAACTCCCTCTTTATCCCCCTAACAACCCTTTCTCCTCCCCCAAGGGGCAGGTTGGGAGGGGGCTTCACTCTATACACTTCATAAGGAATTCCACCGCACCGTTGATGCCGAACTTGCGCACGTCGAGCGATATGTCGTAGTTGCGCGCGTCTGTCCATTCTGCTCCGGTGAAGGTCTTTGTATACAGTTCACGCGAATAGTCGTTGTCAACAATCATTGCTGCAGCATCCTGCTCGTCAAGACCGTACTTCTCGACTATCCTGCGCTTGCGCACGTCTACGGACGAGTGGATGAATATCTTTAGGGCGTTGGGATGGTTGCGGAAGATGTCGAATCCGCAGCGCCCTATGATAACGCACGACTCCTGTGAGGCTATCTGGCGTATGGCCTCTGCCTGTGCCTTGAAGAGAGTGTGCGATGTCTGATCCTGTTCGCTACCGTTGTATTCCATCCCAGACATATAGCTGCGGTAGAAGTTAGTGAAATCATCGCGCCAGAGTGGGTTGCGCGCCTCTATCTTCTCAACGGCATCTTCCACGACATACATCTTCCGTGCCACTTCGTTAAGTATCTGCTTGTCGAGCAGCTTCACTCCCAACCTTTCTGCCAAGCCCATTCCTATCTCATGTCCACCGGTGCCAAACTGGCGGCTGATGGTGATTACGAATTTTTCCTCTTTGTTCATTGTCAGAATATTTTAAGTTAGTGTTTGGAATTATTGCACAAAGATACAAAAACAATCTGACACCTGCAAGTTTTCTACCGATTATTTTGCATATCAGCAGTAAAAATCACCCGAACACGAATCTCATGGACTGTATCAGCTGTACGGCGAGCACGTAGACGACAAACAACGGAGCCGACTGCTGTATGCCGTAGGAAAGCGACGAAACGACATGGCCCAATGACGGATAGCGGCCGGACAGAAGCCCATAGACGGCAGACAAGAGAGTGATGCCAAAAGAAGCTATGGGCACCAAGGCGCGGCTGAAAGCAGAGGGCACGAGCTTGCCTGTTGCAGAAAGGAGAACGGCATGGGGTATGACCGTCAGGGCAAGGACTACCGCGACATAGAGTACCAACATCACTACCACTGTGCGCAGTGCCACAAGCTCACGGTAGGTAAGCCTCGACGGCGACGGACGGCCAATGGAGGTTAGCAGGCCGCTCTGCCACAGACAGCCACCAGCCATTGCCATCAAAAGAAGCCACGACACCACCTCCGTGGCAAGCATGGCGGAGAACTGGCCCACGAACCACCTTATGCCCTCTGACGACAACAGCGAGTGAACGCCGTCGGCCATCATTGCAGAAAACATCCACGACAGCACTACCAGCAGCAGCTGAGCAACGGCCAGTACAACTGTCAGACAGACAAAAAACCTCTTCACCATTATCATTATTTATCTGTTCCTGCCCATCAAGGCGTCAACACGTCAGTCTTCATCGGCTTCGAGGTTGTCGAGGTCGATGATGCGCAGCTCCAACGCCCTCACTACAAGCCGTGTGGCATTGATACCTATTCCGCCATTGTTGCCATCGGGAAAGAGCTTCTTCATCAGCTCCACCTGCCGCTTCTCCAGACTCTTGACACCGAAGGGCATTCCGCGGAGCTGGGTTATCTGGTCCTTGGTGTATCCGAGGGCCAAATGGCGCAAGAAACGCTCGTCGTACTCGTCAATCTCATAGTTGACAAGGGCCTCCTGCTTGGCAATCTGCGCATTGACAGCCCGCTTGAACCTCTCGACAATTTTCTTGAGTATCGGCTCGTTGAACACCAGCTGCTTACCGTCCATGACGCTCTGCACGTCGTGGCGCGTGAGCAGCTCGCCCGTTTTCAGGATTATTCCGTCAGCACCGGCATCGAGGGCGTCAACCCACAGTTTCTCATTGATGA
The DNA here is from genome assembly GCA_017449025.1 of Prevotella sp. GTDB lineage: Bacteria > Bacteroidota > Bacteroidia > Bacteroidales > Bacteroidaceae > Prevotella. Next base: position 39,653 of record JAFSKJ010000006.1, read on the forward strand.
TTTCGCCTGTAAATATGAGTACCTTCACTGAGGGGTACATCTCCTTGGTGGAACGGCACAGCTCCACGCCGATGGTTGTAGACCCTCCAAGTCCCAAATCGAGCAGTAACAGGTCGGGCAGCTGGCTTTTCAATGCGCGCCAGTACTCGGTTTCGTTTGTGGCAGTACCCACGACTTCGGCTTCGGGAATATCGGTGCGTATTATTCCCAGTGTGCCCTTCATCTCCAAGGGCACGTCTTCAACGACTATAATCTTAAACTTCTCCATAAGCAGGTAGTATTATTATCAAATTCTCGTTTCCATCGGGCTTTGACTCCATACGTATGCTGCATGCACGGCGGTTCGTGGCCTCACCATGATCGCGTACGATCTGCCGGCAGAGCATGCGGGGAATATCTTTCATTCTATTCACGTTGCTGAACGTCACCTCAATATACTTATCGCCGTATGGCTTGTATTCTGCTTCATTATTCTTGCGTCCTGTCTCTCTTCTGATTATGTCGAACAGGTATCTGACGAGCACTTCATCGCCAAGTATACCGTTGGGGAGACGGACAAGATGCAGTTTTACGCGCTCCACCTGCGACATGGCCTGCTGACTGAGCAGTGTGTATAGCTCGCGGTAGTAGTTGACCACCTCACCGACAGACTCCATATCCTCCTGGGCCACAATCTGACGAATGCGCGACGGATAGTACATGGTTTCATGCTTGAGTGTGGAGAGGCAGTTGTCAAGCACCGAATTGGAGACATGGAGATTTGAAAGCTCCAGCTCGGCACGGCGCTGTTCGTCGCGCAGCAGCTCTAACTGCTCGCGCTGCTGTCGCTCTGCAGAAAAGCGGGCATTGAGCCTCGGCCGCAGGTAGAAGAAATAATATGCAGGCAGAATGGCCAAAAGAATCAAGATGAGCATAGCCACTGCAATCATGCGGTTGGAGCGTGTCTGCTGCATTGTGCGGCAATAGTCTGCCAGTGTGCTGTCGGCAGAGAGTTCCTTGAACAACTGGGTGTAGATACGGTTGTTGTAGGAATAGAGCGACCACTTGTGCATGGCGAGGGCAGCCACTGCGCACTCATTGCGCGCATCAAGTATTATGTTGTAGTTAGTGGAGAGCGAGTCGTGCAGCCAAGTCACTTCCGGGGAGGTGACGGAAGCGTCACCCTCAAGCTGCAAGAACAGGGTTCCTTTTGGACGCTGCTGGCGATAGTGGTCGTTCAGGCAGTGCAGGCATGAGTCTACGAACAGCAACGTACGCTCGTAGGTGCCGTTGATGTTTGAGAAATAGGCGGAGTCGGCATAGACTGCGGCGCGGTCTAATGGAGAGTGAGGCGTTATGTCAATGGGCTGAGGCGTAGAGGTTAAGGCTGGCAACGACAAGGCAATGAGAGCTGCAACGGCTATGAGGGCCTTACCCTTTGGCAGGCGGAAGAAGAAGCGGCTGCCTTGTCCCTTACGGCTCTCAGCCTTGATGGCACATACATTGAACAACTGACTCATCTTGCGATACCTCTCAATGATTCCCTTACAGTTAAGCAATCCAAAGCCGTGGGTTGTCAGCTGATGGTTGAACACGTTGGACAGCTGTTCCTGGTCCATTCCGACGCCGGTGTCCTTTACAGAAATCTCCACGTAGTCGGGGGCTTCCTCTGAGCTGATGGTCACCTGACCGCCGTCGGCAGTAAACTTGCGTGCGTTGTCGGCAAGGGTGTTAAGCATGAAGAGTGTGAGTATTCGGTCGGCCTTCACCACAGCATCGGTAGGCTCCACGTTGAGTGTGATACCCTTCATCAAGAAACTCTTACGGCTGCGCGAAACAATGTCGAAAAGCGGCTGCAGAGGGAAGCTCTCTATGCGCAGGCTCAGCTGGCCCTGACGCAACTGGATCCACTGAGTGAGCAACGAATTGTCTGACTCAATCTTCTCTGTAAGCTCCGAAATGTATTCACGGTCGCCGCCGTGTTCCACGGCGTAGACCATGCGGTCGATGAGTGGCAGCATGCTGTTGACGAGCGATATCTTGGCGCGCTGCTCAAGGTGGCGCCGCTCGCCCTCCTCAATATTTAGGCGGCTTTCGGCAAGCTGTTCGCGCAAGTCATCGAGCTGTCCGTCAAGCGGGTTCTCTGTCTTACTGTGGCTACTGTTCTTTCTGCGGAAGAACAACAGCAAGAACAGCAACAGTACAATGGAAGCGCACACAGTGGCCATGATCCAGTTCAGCTGGCTAACAGCACGGTTCAGCTGGTCGGCACGAGCCTCAAGCTGGCGGTCCTGGCGTGTCTGTTCCTGGAGGTCAAGATAGAGATTACGGTTATAGTCACTGGCGGGCTTGTCGTCGATAGCCGAATAGACCACCGACAGCTGCTCGCGTATGCTGGCTACAAGGTCTGGAGCCTGAAGTATGAGTGAGTCGGACAGTGCCTGCTGCAGATTATACAAAGCACTGTCGTTGTCGCCATTGGCACGAAAACAAGAGGCAAGTGTCCGATACGCACCTGCTATCTGGTAGACATCGCCGTACTGCTGAAACAAGTGCAGTGCCTCTTCTGCCAGCACCACCGGCAGTTCGTCAAGGGGGACATTTTCCGGATTAACAAGCACTAATTGCAATTCGTCGCAAGATGGAGTGTCAATAAGATGCTCGGCTATGGCTTCCAAGGCATTGGCTGTAAAATAAGGAAAGCCGTTGCGCTGTGCTATCTGGTAGCAGCGCAGCAGATAGTCCATCTCCTGCTGGTATATCTCTGCAGCGGTGCCCTCGTTGAGTATGCCGCCGGCACCAATATTATACAGGTAGTTGAGAAACTGAGCCGTGTCGGGCTTCACCTCATCGGGGTTGATGGCCATCAGTGCCTCTATGCTTTGTCGTTCCAACCCTATATAATAATAATAGGTGGAACAGACTATGGCAAACTCTGTCTCGGCATAGAGCATGCGGTGCTGCTGATGCTCGTTGAGCATACCGCGCTCCTCAGCGATACGCTTCATACAGTTTAAGGCGCGTTCACGATAGTCGTAGAAGTCCTTGTTCTGCGAACGGCGCTGACAGAGTCGCATCTGTTGCACATAGCCAATGAGCAACTCTATCTGGTTGTCTGTAATCTCGGGTATTGTTTTCAGGAGTGACTCTGCTTTCTTGTATTCCATCCTGACGATATTCACGAAGGCCAGATTATTCAGCCTCTCTGCCTCACCGTCGCGATAGGCATGCTCCCCCACCCCATTGCCTTCATGCAACTGCTTCTGGCAATAGTATTCAACAGAGTCGATATTCCTGTAATGATAAGAGTAAGAAAGGACATTCAGCTTGTCCATCCGCTGAGTATCAGCAGACGAACAAGCTGAAAAGACAATTAACGTCAGCAGTGACTTAAGCGCGAGCCTTAGCCACATAACCGAGTGCCTCCTTGCACTTATCGGTCACATACTGCCAATCGCCGGCCTTAACCTTGTCTGACGGGAACAGCTTGGAACCCATGCCAACGCAGAACACGCCAGCCTTGAACCACTTGGACAGGTTCTCCTCCTCAGGAGCAACACCGCCAGTGACCATGATCTTCGACCAAGGCATTGGAGCCTTCAGGCCCTTAACCATGTTGGGGCCAACAACGTCGCCGGGGAACACCTTTGTAAGGTCGCAGCCAAGCTCCTGTGCCTTGCCAATCTCCGAGACTGTCATGCAGCCTGGGCAATAGGGCACAAGACGACGGTTGCAGACAGGTGCAATGTCAGGATTCAGCAGAGGACCTACGACGAAGCAGGCACCCAGCTGGATATACATGGCTGCTGTTGGAGCATCAACGATGGAGCCGATGCCAAGCGCCAGCTCTGGACACTCCTTGTCGGCCCACTTCACCAGCTCGCCGAAAATCTCCTGGGCGAAGTCGCCGCGGTTTGTGAACTCGAAGGCACGGACGCCACCCTCATAGCAGGCCTTAACCACATTCTTACATGTCTCTAAATCCTTGTTGTAGAACACGGGAACCATGCCTGTGTCGCCAATCTTCTTCAGTACGGCTATCTTGTCAAACTTTGCCATAATCGTCTTTTATATTATATGGAAACCGTTGAACTCTGTTATTATCTCTGTACGCGACCGTTGGCGTTACCTCCTGCCAGTGATTCCACTTCATCGACACTCACCAGATTGAAGTCACCGTTGATGGTGTGCTTCAGTGCGCTGGCAGCCACTGCGAACTCAAGAGCCTCACCCTGTGTAGACTTTGTCAGCAGGCCGTGAATCAGGCCGCCGGAGAAAGAGTCGCCACCGCCGACACGGTCGATAATGGGATTTATCTCATAGCGCTTCGACTGGTAGAACTCCTTGCCATCGTAGATGAGTGCTTTCCAGCCGTTGAAGGTAGCACTGAACGACTCACGCAGCGTTGACACCACATACTTGAAGCCAAACTCCTCGCGCATCTGCTTGAAGATACCCTCATAACCAGAAGCGTCGGTCTGTCCGCCCTCTACATCTGCATCGGGCTTGAAGCCGAGACAAAGCTCTGCATCCTCCTCATTGCCTATGCAGACATCAACATATTTCATCAGCGGGCGCATAATGCTTATGGCCTTCTCTGAAGTCCACAGCTTCTTGCGGAAATTCAGGTCAACGCTGACTGTAACGCCATGACGCTTTGCTGCCTCGCAGGCAAGCTTGGTCAGCTCTGCTGCCTTGTCAGAGATGGCAGGTGTTATTCCTGACCAGTGGAACCAAGCAGCACCTTCCATTATCTTGTCAAAGTCGAAGTCTGAAGGATCAGCCTCAGCTATTGACGAATGTGCACGGTCATAGATAACCTTAGAGGGGCGCATGGAAGCACCAGTCTCTGCATAGTAAAGACCCACACGGTCGCCGCCACGGGCAATGAACTCGGTGTTAACACCATAGCGACGCATGGCATTGACAGCTATCTGGCCGATTTCATGCTTCGGCAGCTTGCTTACGAAGTATGCCTCATGGCCATAGTTGGCCACTGAAATGGCTACGTTAGCCTCACCACCACCAGGGATGATGCGGAATGATTCACTCTGAATAAAACGGTCGTTTCCCTGAGGGGAAAGGCGGAGCATAATCTCGCCTAATGTTACAATCTTTGCCATTAAATTTGTTTTTTTAGTTTTTATAGATTAACTGTTTTTCGTTTGCGACGCAAAGATACAACATATATTCGAATTCACCAAAGAAATACACGAAAAAAATATGCGTAAGCGATTGCGTAACCATAGTTAGCATTTTTTTTTAAGCCTTTGACAATCATTTTGGCCAAATTGTTCGCCATTGTCGGTTTTTCTTCGTACCTTTGCCCAAAATTTATCACAAACAAATCCATTAACATGAACAAAGACACAAAAATCTTCGAGCTGATAGAGAAAGAGCATCAGCGCCAGTTGAAAGGCATAGAACTCATTGCCAGCGAGAACTTCGTGAGCGACCAGGTGATGGAAGCCATGGGTAGTTATCTTACCAACAAGTATGCAGAGGGCTATCCCGGCCACCGCTATTATGGCGGTTGCCAGGTGGTTGACGAGGTAGAACAATTGGCCATAGACCGTGTGTGCCAGCTCTTTGGTGCAGAATATGCCAACGTGCAGCCCCACTCCGGTGCCCAGGCAAACGCCGCTGTTCTGCTGGCCGTCCTGAGGCCTGGCGACACGTTTATGGGACTTAACCTGGCTCACGGTGGACACCTCTCCCACGGTTCACTTGTTAACACCAGTGGCATCCTTTACAAGCCTGTGGGATATAACCTGAACAAGGAAACAGGACGTGTTGACTACGACGAGATGGAGCAGCTTGCACTTGAACACAAGCCAAAACTAATCATCGGAGGCGGCTCGGCTTACAGCCGCGAGTGGGACTACAAGCGCATGCGCGACATTGCTGACAAGGTTGGAGCACTGCTTATGATTGACATGGCTCACCCAGCAGGACTTATTGCTGCGGGACTCTTGGAGAACCCGGTGAAGTGGGCACATATCGTTACCTCTACTACCCACAAGACCCTCCGCGGCCCGCGCGGCGGCATCATACTCATGGGCAAGGACTTCGAGAATCCCTGGGGACTGACAACTCCTAAAGGACAGGTTAAGATGATGTCGCAGCTGCTCAACTCGGCTGTGTTCCCCGGACAGCAGGGAGGCCCATTGGAGCACGTCATCGCAGCTAAGGCCGTGGCTTTTGGCGAGGCACTGCAGCCAGAGTTCAAGGAATGGGCAAAGCAGGTGCAGAAGAATGCCAAGGTGCTGGCTGAGGAGCTGGTAAAGCGCGGCTTCACCATCGTCAGCGGCGGCACCGACAACCACTCCATGCTTGTTGACCTGCGCTCCAAGTATCCCGAGCTTACTGGTAAGGTGGCAGAAAACGCACTTGTGGCTGCCGACATCACAGTCAACAAGAACATGGTGCCATTCGATACGCGCTCGGCATTCCAGACAAGCGGAATACGCTTAGGCACGCCTGCCATCACTACACGCGGAGCAAAGGAAGACTTAATGGTGCTCATTGCCGAACTCATAGAAGAGGTGCTCAACGCTCCGGAGAACGATGAGGTTATAGCATCTGTACGCAGCCGCGTAAACGAGAAGATGAAGGAATATCCGCTCTTCGCATACTAATGATTATGATTGGTGCAAGACGAAAGAGGTCGGACGGATGAAAATCCGCCCGACCTCTTTCTCCATCCTCGCCAGCCTTAGCAATTCCGCTCGGCCCATGGGACGCTTGCCAGAGCAAATACTCTTACTTATGTTTGTCTATCTGCTCATTGTTCGTTTTGTTCTACATTATTTATAGTGCCTTTATTTGTTCTGTTGTAAGTCCTGTTGCCTCGGCAATCTGCTCGATGGTCATCACGTTCATGGATTTCAGTTTGCGAGCGGTGTCCATCTTTTGCTGTTCGACTTTGGCTTTGGCCTGCTCGACTTTGGCTTCGGCCTGTTCGGCTTTGGCTTCGGCCTCTTTTATCATTTCTTCCGCCTTCTTGTTGGCTTCTTCCTCTGCCTTCTGCTTGACCTCTGTCTCTAATTTCTGCTTGACCTCTGTCTCTAATTTCTGCTTGACCTCTGCCTCCAATTTCTGCTTGACCTCTGCCTCTAATTTCTGCTTGACCTCTGCCTCTATTTTCTGCTTGACCTCTGCCTCTACTTTCCTTATAACCCTCCGCGTTATCGTCTCTTCGATATCCTCTTCGTATGTCCGCTGGGTGCTGACCCTGTCCCAGAATTTGTCGTAAGCCCGCATCTCCGCGTCGCTGAAGGCGGCTATCTCCACAATTTCAAGTGCTTCGTTCACCTCGGCATTCTCCAGCAACTCTGCCGGCACCTCCTTGGTCTTCTCATCGATTTCCGTCAGGAAACGTAGCCATAGCACCTGCATCTTCCTCTCAGAGAACGTGGTTGGCTTAAACTTCGGCAACTCAATAAAAATCAAGTGGAGGCCGTCAATCACCTGGTCTGTGTATTTGTCATGCACAAGATGATAGTAGTGGTAATAGTCATCGACACCGTCCAAGAATGTTGAATTGACAAAATTCAAGGCATAGACGGGTTGCAGGCACTTGTAGGCCATGCCCTTATTCGTCTGTGCCACGTATGCTTTCGAGGCATTGAGCAGCACGCGCTTCTTGAACGCTTCCGTCCACGACATCTGCATCTCGACGATGAACTCGCGGTTCTTGTTGTCCTTGCAGCACACGTCCACAATACTGTATTTCTCGGCCTCCGTCCTGTTGGGGATTTTATCGGCAGGCCAGTATTCAATGCTCTCCACCCGCTCGTCATCCTCAAGGGGCAAGAGGGCGTTGAGCAGACTGATGACGAGATGCTTGTGCTCGCCAAATATCTTCTTGAAAGTCAGGTCGGCTTTCGGGTCTAAGTACTTTGCCATAATCGTGATGCTGTTAAATTCTGGCGCAAAGTTAAGCAATTTTTTTGTAATTCCGAGGAATTATGGCGTTAAATCTTACGAAAGCGAGCAAAGATGCAGCTTTTTGACATGATACCATATCATAAACAGAAAAAATTCACAAAAAAGGTTGACACGCTGACACAACGCCGATGTACAGGGCATTTGCAACCTTTTTCAAGGGTGACACGGGTGACACAAGGCTGACACATCCTGTCAACGACAACTACGACAACTTGGACAACTGCCTACTGTTGCAACCGCAGTCTTCGGATTTCAGAAAAGATGTATTAGTTGTTTAGGTTGTCGTCTTTTATGCACTTTGAATTCTCTCGAGAATTCAAAGCTAAAGGGGCACTTGCTCATGCTCATGTGCCACTTTTCCGTTCAATTCTCTCGAAAATTTGCTTTTTCACGTGCTCTGCCGAACGGAAAAGCCCAATCTCCGCACAGCAAATGTGTCAGCCTTGTGTCACCCGTGTCGCTTGAGTTGTTAGGTTTGTGTCAGTCGATGTAGTCCACCTTGATGACTATAACGCGTATGTCCTGATTGTAACCGTCGTTCTCAATCTTTGCAATATGCCAGTCGCTTGGAAAGAAGATGAAGAACTTGTCGGCGGTGGAGTCGTAGAATCGGGCGCGCCCGGCATCGTAGTTATAGTGTATGACGTCGGGCTTGTACTGGTCTTTGGGTGTCGACGTCTCGTGGTCTATGACAGCGAAGCGCTCTGTGCCTCCTACCACATACTGAAAGTCGATGTGGTGATAGTGGCTCTCGCTGTTTCTCTTGGCGAGCGGTTCGTTCTTGGAGTCTTCAACACTGGCCACGAGCTGTGTGCCCGGGATGGGGTGTTTGCCTGCGGATATTGCCTTAAGGTCGGTGTCGGCAAGCCATCGGAAAAGAGCCTTCCATTGCGTGGGGTTCTTCTCGTACTGCTCATAGAACTCAGTGATGTTCACCGACTTGTGCGGGTCGGCCTTGTGGAAGTCGTGTCGCCAGCTGCCAGCCTTCAGCCATTGGCGTGCTTGTCTCACCTTGTGTCGGTCAGTATACTCCCGGGTGTAGTATCCGCTCTGTGCTGTGGCAAAGACGGTAAGTGTCATGCAGACGATGGCGCAGAATATTCTTTTCTTCATAGTTTCCAAGTGTTATCTGTTCTTATGGGTAATAAACCAGTTGTGGGTGAAGCGGGTGTAGAGCAGCATAGTGGCGGCGGTGACGGCCATTGCCGTGATGAGTAGCGACTTGTCGTCGTTGAAGAACAGCATAAATCCCATGCAGAGTCCTAAGGACATTCCCAATTCCCAGCTTAGCAGATACATGCTCTGCGAAGTTCCCCTCTTGCAATGGTGGCTAAGCTTGATGAAGAACATAAGGAAACGAGAGCTTGTCAGTCCTACGGCCAGTCCTATGCACAGCGGTGATAGATACCACACTATGGGCAGCGGGCGGGTGTAAATCATCAGCTCTGCGGCAAGCATGAGTATCAGTCCACTCACCACCTCGCTCTTAAGGTCGGCATCGCGGAATACAAACCGCTGTGCCAGCAAGGCAAAGAGGAAGCCTATCATCATGATGGCATAGAAGCGGTCGCTCAGTCCTAACGTCATGATCATGCCAAGGGAAAGTGACACGAGGGCGAGATTGATGAACAGCGGCATGGAGCCTGGCAACAGGAAGCGGTCGAGGCTGAAGACGCGCAGATTGTCGGAGGGTGAGCGGAACGGAAAGCGTACGGTGAGGATAAACACTACCGACAACAGGGCGCTGAACACGGCTGCGAGCACAACGGCGTCGAAGCGGAAGTAGTTGAAGATAACCAGTCCGAGCATGGGGCCTAAGGATATTGCGAAGCGGGCGAACCATGCCGCTGAGAAATTGGCCTCTGTGCGCTTGAACGACTCGCTGGTGTCGATGATAAGCGTGCTGCTCAGCACCATCTGGGCAAAGCCGAAGAAGGCGCCGAGGAAGAATCTCTGCAAAAGTATCAGTCCCACGCTGACAATCTGCGAGCGGAGGCTGTGGACATAGTATAGTTCAAGCAGGCAGGCAATGACGCCGAAGACTGAGAGTATGCACACCCTGTTACGCCGGTAACGCTCCACCATATACGAGCAGCAGGGGCCGAAAGTGAACAGTCCTATGCCGAAGGCGCCCATGGCCAGTCCCACCTCCATGGGCGTGAAGTGCTCTTTCTGCATGAGCCACTCGGGCATTGTGGGTATTAGAATATAGACTGCTACGGAGAGCAGCAGAGTGGACAGCGACATGAGCCAGAAGTCTCTATGCCAGAGCCTGACATGTACAGGAGTATTCTGTGTGTTCATCCTATTTTTCCTCTGAATTTGCGGTGCAAAGTTACTCTAAATTCTGTAAATGGCAAAGAAAATCACATATTAAATTCACGATAGTCGGTAATCTGCATGTCTGAGAGGCCGCTGATGGCGTCCACGGGGTTGGTAGTGGCCAGTCCCACCACGCACATTCCTGCAGCTCTTCCTGAGCGGAGGCCGTTAAAGCTGTCCTCGAACACCACGCATTCTTCAGGTTGCAGTCCGAAGCGTGCCGCTGCCTTCAGATAGCAGTCGGGGTGAGGTTTGGAGTGCTCAAAGTCCTCGCTGGTGAGGATGGCGTCGAACATGCCCTTGAACTCCGGGTGCTGGCGGTAGACGGCCTCCATCTTCATGATGTTGCTGCTGGTGACCACTGCCGTGAGCACACCACGGCTGCGCAGACGGGCTATGTAGTCGGTGAATCCGGCTATGTAGCAGTAGTCCATCCCAGCCTCGTACTCGTCGAGCCGCCGTGTGATGACTGCCTGCTCCTGCTCCAAAGGTCCGCTGAACCACCTGTCGTAGATCTGCGTCAGGGTCTGACCCTTTATCTCATGTTCTAATCCCGGATGCTCGGGGTGGTATAGCCTGCACTGCGCCCCCCAGAACACGGTGTACTGGGGCTCGGTGTCGAAGACCACGCCGTCGAGGTCGAAGAGTGCTGCTTTCATTCTGTTGCTCATACTCGTTCCACTTGTTTCACGCCCTTCACGGTGCGTAGTTTCTTTATGAGTGTCTCCATGCGCGAGGTGTCGTCGACCATCACCACGAGTGTTCCCCTGAACAGACCGTCGTGTGAGTCGATGTTTATGCTTCGCAGCACGAGCTTCTCGTCCTTTGATATTATGCTTGTAAGGTTGTTGATTATGCCCAGGTCGTCAGTGCCTACCACGCGCAGTGCTATGCTGTACTGCGAGGCCCCCTTCCCGCTCCACTTAGCCTTTACCAAGCGGTAAGGGAAGCGTCGGCGCAACTCAGGGGCGTTGGGGCAGTCGGCACGGTGAATCTTGATGCCTCCGCCGGTGGTGACGAACCCGAAGACGTTGTCGCCGTAGATGGGGTTGCAGCAGCGTGCCAGCTGATAGTCTATGCCTTTCAGGTCACGGTCTATTACGAGCACGTCGTCGGGCACGTGCAGCGGCGAGTCGCTGCCCGTCTCGAGCACGAACTCTTCGGCCGAGCGGATCACGGTGTCGATGTTCGGGTTCTGTTCTCTCTGTCGCAGCTCCTGATAGCGGTCTATTATGGTGTTGGTGTCGAGAGTTCCGTCGGCCACTTGCTGGTAGAACTCGCTCACCTGCCTGAAGCCCAGCCGGCGTATCATGTGGGCCATCGTTGCCTCGTCAATCTCTATTTTCCTGTTCTTGAACTTGCGCTCAATCATCTCCTTGGCGAAGAGAGCCTCCTTGGCCTGCGTCTCCTTAAGTGCCAGGCGTATTTTCGACTTTGCCCTCGAGGTCTTCACCACTCCGAGCCACTCCTGCTTGGGCTTTTGCGTCGAAGCGGTCATTATCTCCACCTGGTCGCCCGAGCGCAGCTGCTGGCGGAAGGTTACCACCTTATTATTTATACGCGCGCCCACGCACGTGTTACCCACTTTGGAGTGAATGTGGTAGGCCATGTCGAGAACCGTGGCTCCCTTGGGGAATTTCAGCAGGTCGCCCTTGGGCGTGAAGACGAACACCTCGTCCTCGTAGAGGTCCATCTTGAACTGGTCCATCACCTCGTTGCCGTCGGCGGTCTCGAGCATGGTGCGTATGTTGGTGAGCCACTCGTCGAGCCCCGTCTCGCCCTTCACGCCCTTGTAGCGCCAGTGTGCGGCCACGCCTCGCTCAGCCACCTCGTCCATTCTCTCTGTGCGTATCTGCACTTCCACCCATTTCTGTTCAGGTCCGAGCACTGTGATGTGCAGGCTCTCGTAGCCGTTCGACTTCGGCACGGAGAGCCAGTCGCGAAGGCGCTTGGGGTTGGGCTGGTACATGTCGGTGACTATTGAGTAAGCCTGCCAGCACAGTGCTGTCTCCGACAGCTGGTGCTTCTGTCCCCCCGCACCGCTGCCTTCGGCTCCCTGGCTTTCCGGCTCAATTATTATCCTTATGGCAAAGAGGTCGTAGACACCCTCGAAGTCACACTTCTGCTTCTTCATTTTCTGCCAGATGGAGTGTATCGACTTTGTGCGCCCTTTTATGTGGAAGTGCAGGCCTGCTGCCGTCAGCCTCTGGCTCACGGGGCCTATGAAGTTCTCTATGTAAGCATCGCGGCTCTGCTTGGTGGCGTTGAGCTTCTCGCGAATCATGTAGTATGCGTCGTGCTCCAGATACTTCAGCGACAGGTCTTCAAGCTCGCTCTTCAGCTTGTATAGTCCCAGCTTGTGAGCCAGCGGCGCATAGAGGTATGCCGCCTCTTCCGACACCTGGCGCTTGGCCTCGGCCTCGGCGGTGTCGCGTATCTGCCTCATCAGGTTCACACGGTCGGCAATCATTATCAGTATCACGCGCATGTCCTCGGCAAATGAGAGCAGCAGGTTGCGGAAGTTCTCGCTCTCCACCACAGGGTTCTTCTTGTACAGCTCCTGTATGCGCATCAGGCCTCGCAGAATGCGCGCCACCGACTCGCCGTAGTCGCTCTCTATGGTGTCTATCGACAGCTGTCCGCCTGCCACACTGGCATAGAGCAGTATGGCGAGCACGCTGTCGCGCTTTAGTCCTATCTCGTCAACGGTAATCATGGCAGTCTGGAATGCCAGCACTATGGGGTTCAGCCCGAACACGTTGCGGCTCAGCTGTCCGCTCTCCAAGTCGTGGCTCAACTGAGCGCGCACACGCTCCTCGTCGCCGGGAAGCAGCGAGGTCTCTATGCGGGCCTTCAGCTGGTTGTAGATGGTTAGCGACAGCTCTCTCTCGTGGGTGGTAAAGTCAAGTTTGTTGGCCATAAAACACAAATTTTCATGCAAAGTTACAAATTTTATGCCATTTCCTGCACCAATATCAAAAAAACTTTGTATATTTGCCATCAAATTAGCGAGAAACCCTTAAAATACCAATATTATGTTATCACAGCAAGACCTTAAACAGATTGCCCAGAAGGGTATCACAGAAGAGCAGATAAATGTTCAGCTCAACGAGTTCAAGACAGGCTTTCCCTTTCTCAAGCTTGAGGCTGCAGCCAGTATCGACCGGGGTATCGTAGCCACCGGAAAACAGGACAAGCAGAACTACATCAAGGCCTGGGAGAAATACAAGCAGGAGGGGCACAAGATTGTGAAATTCGTTCCGGCCAGCGGTGCCGCCAGCCGTATGTTCAAGGACATGTTTGCATTCTTGGACGCCGACTATCAGGTGCCTACCACGCCTTTCGAACAGAAATTCTTTGAGAACATAAAGAAGTTTGCCTTCTACGACGAACTGGATGCCGCATGCCGCAAGAACGAGGGCAAGAGCATCAAGTACCTCATTGACGAGGGCAACTACAAGGCCGTGGTTGCCAACATGCTGTTCGAGAAGGGACTGAACTACGGTCAGCTGCCAAAGGGCATGCTGCTGTTCCACAAGTACGACGACGGTGCACGCACACCCATGGAGGAGCATCTCGTGGAGGGTGCCCTCTACGCCACATCCAACGGCGAGGCATGTGTACACTTCACTGTCTCACACGAGCACATGGAGCTGTTCAAGAAGCGCGTGGCAGCAAAAGCCGACGGCTACGCCAAGAAATACAACGTGAAGTACGACATCTCGTTCTCTGAGCAGAAACCGTCGACAGACACCATAGCCGCAAATCCCGACAATACGCCATTCCGCAACGACGACGGCTCGCTGCTCTTCCGCCCCGGAGGCCACGGAGCACTCATTGAGAACCTTAACGAAATCGATGCCGACGTAATCTTCATAAAAAACATAGACAACGTGGTGCCCGACCGCATAAAGGCCGACACCGTGGAATACAAGGAGGTGATTGCCGGGGTGCTGGTAAACCTGCAGAAGATAGCCTTCGGATACCTGAAGGAGCTTGAGGGAGACCCCTCGAAGGAGCGCATGGCAGAGATGGCCAAGTTCGTGGAGACCATCTTCGTGGAGAACCCGCGCATGAAGTCGCTAAGCCAAGCCGAGCTGAAGGAATACCTCATAAAGAAACTCAACCGACCCATGAGAGTGTGCGGCGTGGTGCAGAACGTGGGCGAGCCGGGTGGCGGCCCCTTCCTCACCTACAACCAGGACGGCACCATCTCGCTGCAGATTCTGGAGTCGAGCCAGATTGACAAGAACAACAAGGAATACATGGAGATGTTCACCAAGGGAACACACTTCAACCCCGTAGACCTTGTGTGCGCCGTCAAGGACTATAAGGGGCAGCCATTCAACCTGCCCGACTTCGTCGACCGCACAACAGGGTTCATCTCGTCGAAGTCGAAGAACGGCAAGGAGCTGAAGGCTCTCGAACTGCCCGGACTATGGAACGGAGCCATGAGCGACTGGAACACCGTCTTCGTAGAGGTGCCACTCTCTACGTTCAACCCCGTGAAGACCGTCAACGACCTGCTCCGCGAACAGCATCAGTAAAAACAGAACAGTCATTCAATTAAAACCTTAAAAACATCAAAACTATGGGATTTATCAGTGAATTCAAAGAGTTTGCCATGAAAGGCAACGTCATGGACATGGCTGTCGGTGTAATCATCGGCGGCGCGTTTGGAAAGATTGTCAGCTCGCTTGTCGACGACGTACTCATGCCCCTCGTAGGGATGATTACCGGCAATGTAGACTTCACTAACCTTGTCTTCAAGATTGGCGAGGGCGAAGAGGCTGCAGTGCTGAAATACGGTACGTTCATACAGAACGTTGTCGACTTCATCATTGTAGCATTCTGTATCTTCCTCATGCTCAAGGGCATAAACAAGCTCAACCGCAAAAAGGAGGAACCCGCTCCAGAGCCTGAGGCACCAAAGGGTCCCACACAGGAAGAGCTGCTCGCTGAAATACGCGACCTGCTCAAGACCAAGTAATACAGACCGTTGAGAAACTTTTAGCTGTGCAGCCATTCCTCCAAAGAGTGGCTGCACTTATTGTATGCGCCACAATGGCATGCTCAAGGTTATTTAATTCAATTTTACTGAATAATGCTTAAATTCTTTGCAAGCCCAGCATTTATTTAGTATTTTTGCATTTCCAAAACCAAGATAACAATGCAAATGACCATAAAGACATATATGATTTCCATGCTTCTGGCACTACCATTGACAGCTGATGCACAGAAGATAACACTGGGTTCCACCATTACCGCCGACGGGGGTGAGTACCAGGGAGAAATGTCGGGCGGAAAGCCACAGGGACAAGGCACATGCAAGTGGAGCAACGGAAACCGCTACGAAGGCTCATACGTGAAAGGGCGCCGACAGGGCTACGGCGTATTCACCTTCTACGACGGAGAGAAGTACGAGGGCGAGTGGTATCAGGACCACCAGCATGGAAAAGGAATATACTATTTTGCAAACAACAACAAGTACGACGGACTGTGGTGGCGCGACGAACAGGAGGGACACGGCATAATGTACTACTACAACGGCGACCGCTACGACGGCTACTGGAAGCAGGACAAGCGCGAGGGAAAGGGCAAGTACACATTCGTAGGTGGAGCATACTATGACGGTGAGTGGAAGAACGACAAGAAACACGGGCGAGGATTCTACGACTGGGGCGACGGAACCACCTACGACGGACAATGGGCGGAGAACCAGCGCAACGGCAAGGGACAGTATAAGTATTCCGACGGAGACCTATACGTGGGCCAGTGGAAAAACGACCTGCAGCACGGCAAGGGCATCTACCGCTTCCAGAACGGCGACATCTACGAGGGCGAGTACGTACAGGGCGAGCGCACAGGCACTGGCATCTTCCGCTATGCCAACGGCGACAAGTACACCGGACAGTTCCTAAAGGGCGACAAAAGCGGCACGGGCACCTTGGTGTGGGCAAACGGAAACACATACGTGGGACAATGGAAAGCCGACAAGCCCAACGGCAAGGGGCGTCTCACCACCAAGGCCGGCGACCGCTTCGAGGGAACGTTCAAAGACGGCAAAATAGACGGCGAGGGCATAGGGCACTATTCCGACGGCTCCAAGTTCAAAGGCTCCTTCAAGGCAGGCAAGCGCAACGGACCCGCCATAGAGGAGGACAAGGACGGAAACCGATTCGAAGGCACTTACGTCGACGACAAGCGCGACGGACGCTTCGTGGAGAAAGACCGCAACGGCAGGGTCACAGCACAGGGAACATACACACGAGGGCACCGACAGCTTGACAAATAACCATATATGATTACCACCAGTCGGCAGCACTTCCTACATAGCTTACGCTCCATCCTTCACGCCTCACTCTTCGCACCGGCAGCCTTGCTGCTATTCTGTGTCCTGCCCCTGTCGGGACAGAATTCACACCACTTCCGCCACTGGTTTGAGGGCGACCCCATTGACTCTTACGTCTATTGCAACGGGAAAAAGGTGAAAGCGCTTTACAGTATACGCAGAGGCGGGCGCACGGTGGCCCTCGGCGGTGAGTCATATATGGTAAAAGCCATCGACACCACCCTCTCAGGACGTATCGTCATTCCGTCACACATCACGGGACCCGACGGCCGTGAATTCGCCGTCACCAGCATCTCGCGCCATGCTCTTGCCGACTGCAGCCACATCACTGAGGTCGTGTTGCCCGAATGCCTTCATGACATCGGCGACCAGTCGTTCATGAACTGCCGTTCGCTGCGCAGCATTGTGCTGCCTCCCTTTACGGAATACATCTGGCCCTATGCCTTTCGCGGGTGTACCAGCCTGCAGCGCATAGAGATAACCAGCGAGATGCCTCCCGACGCTTACAGCGACGTTTTTGACGAGCGCACCATGCGCTATGCCACACTGGTGTTGCCGTCATTGCTTGCCAAGGACTACCACAATGCCTTTATTTGGAATATGTTCCGCTATGTCGTCACCAACTGGGACAACAATTAAGGTGAGTGGTGACCACTATTCACCTATTTACTGTTTGACTATTTACTATTTATTTACGATTGGGCTATTTAGCTATTTGCTGCGCACCTTATCGGTTGTATTAATTATTAACTGAGCCCACTTTAAAGTGGGCTCATCTGTTACATTGTTATAGATTGCGCAATTATCGAGAAAGATGATGGATCCAATAACTGGAGCCACATCGGCAAACGGTTAAACAAACTTAAAAAGCGGAGTATTGGCGCATAATTATGAAGTATAGTTTAGAATAATTTGCTATATTTGCAAAGTAAACATAAGAATATTGCTATGGATAAGCAAATTATCAAGACCGTCATTGCCGAAAAGCAACAGCAAATAGGAAAGACGAAATTGTTGCAAAGGGCTGGACATTTCGATGAGCATTCCTGTTATGTGCTCGTCGGTATTCGTCGTTCTGGAAAGTCATACACGCTTTATCAGGATATGCAAGCCAAGCTCTCTGCAGGAAAAGCCACCCATGAAGACTTCCTTTACATCAATTTTGAGGACGAGCGCCTGGCCTCGATAAAGTCTGAAGAACTGGGCTTGTTGCTTGATGCTTATTGTGAGATGTACGACCAGAAACATCCTCTGATTTATCTTGATGAGATACAGAATATTGCAGGATGGGAGAAATTTGCCCGAAGACTGGCTGAAGAAAAACGCCAAGTGATGATTACGGGTAGCAACGCAAAAATGCTCAGCCGTGAGATAGCCTCCACACTTGGCGGCAGTTATATCCAGTGCAATATCTATCCCTTCTCCTTCGAAGAGTATCTGAACTATTACGGCATCCAGCTTGACAAGAACTGGACGTTCCAGCCAGACATACGGCTGACGGTATTGCGTCATTTCAACGAGTATTTCTATCGTGGCGGGTTTGCCGAATCGTTCGACAAGACAGACAAGCGGGAATGGCTCACCTCGCTCTATCAGAAAATACTGATGGGTGACATCGTGGAGCGCAATAAGATCCGTAATCCGCGCATCTTCAGACTGTTGGCAAGGAAACTGGCCGACAGTGTGATGCAGCCAACCACGCTGAAACGCCTGGAGCACATCATCAAGTCAACGGGCGACAGTATCAGTCCAACAGTACTGAAAGACTACCTCGACTATATGGAGGATGCCTATCTCATATTCTCCATACCAAACCTCGTCTCACCCTTGACCGAACAGCAGACTATCGTAAAGCGCTATTTTGCCGATAATGGCATATTGAACCTCTTCTTGACGGGTGGAGAAACCAAATTATTGGAGAATATCGTTGCCATTCATCTGAACAAGCTATACCCCAACACTGCAGAAGAGCTGCGCCTATTCTATTACAATAAAGGCGTAGAGATAGATTTCTGCATACCAGAGGTGAACAAAGCCATCCAGGTATCCAATAGCATCGATGATCTGGACACATACGAACGCGAAGTGGGAGGACTCATCAAATTTCTGAAAGCATATAAGCAGTATCAGGGTACTATCATTACATGGGATACTGAACGGCAAATAACAGAAGACGGCATCACCATTGAGGCCATTCCCGTCTGGAAATGGTTGTTACAAAAGTAATATCATTACAGCCAGCCATCTGGACGAGCTACGTGAAATAATAAGTTAGGAAGCTGCAAAAAAGAACAATGGAAATACCTGGAATAAAGAGGGGAAAAGGATTCGTACGAGGGCAGCAAAACAGTAGTATCACCAAAATATATAATATGGATTAAAAAGTTGGTGTTAAATTTGCAAATTCTTCAGAATATACCTATCTTTGCACCGCAAAAAAGTTCGACCTGATTTCTATGGTTGACCCGCTGTATGACCGCAAAGCGGTCGCCGCTCAATAACTCGGGCGGTGCGAAGCACACCCGGTGGAGGCGAGGGGCAAGCATCGACCCTAAAAGGGTCGCCCACTTGAGCTGTTGGGGCACTCTTCCAGAGTGCATTCCGCAGCCTTCATTTGCCAGCAGGTCCTTCGGACACTACGGTTCCTGAGCGAAGACGCTTTCAGCGTCATTTTCTACCGTACAGGTCGAAAAAGTTTCAAATATCGGGACCGTATTCCTGAATTTTACAGAAATTTCGGAAGTATCATTACTTTTTTCAGAGGTTTTATGTACAAGAGAATATTTGATATTGAAAGAAAACTGGACGAAGGAATGTTTCTGTTTGGCGCACGTCAGACGGGGAAGTCAACCCTTTTGAAAGAGCGGTTCAAAGGGGCAGTTTATTATGATTTGCTGGACCCGAATCTGAGAAAGGCTTTTAAAAGGAATCCCAACTCACTAAAAGAAGCTCTTTGGGACAAGCCTGCTGGCACGCTTGTCATAATAGATGAGATTCAGAAAGTGCCAGAGTTGTTGGATATAGTACATACCCTAATGGTGGATAAAGGATTGTTCTTCATCCTCAGTGGTTCCAGCGCAAGGAAACTCAAGCGTTCAGGAGTCAACACACTTGGAGGTCGTGCCATACCAGAAACACTTTATCCCCTTGTATGGCCGGAAGTGACCGATTTCCAGATAGATCGTGCCGTGCAGAATGGTATGATTCCCCGTCATTATATGGTAGAGGATGCCACCAAACGTCTTTCCGGCTATGTAAAGGTGTATCTGGACGAAGAAATCAGGGAGGAAGGCGAAGTGAGAGAACTCGATGCCTTTGAACGGTTTATGGAGATTGCCGCCATTTCCGACGGCGAGATGCTGAACTATTCAAATATCGCCTCTGACTGCGGCGTGTCTGCCAAAACGGTCAAGTCGTACTTCCAAATCCTTTATGATACGCTTATCGGATACGAGATTCCTGCATTCAGGAAAGAAATCAAACGGAAGATAGTCCAGGCTCCCAGATTCTACTATTTCGATGTCGGACTGGCCAACTACCTGATGGGGCGCCACTCCTTGAAGCGGGGTACAGATGATTACGGACACGCTTTCGAGCACTTTGTGATGCAGGAAATCATTGCATACAAAGGATACAACGACAAGCGTGACACTATCTCCTATTGGCACACCTACGACAAAAAAGAGGTGGATGTCGTTATAGGCGATGCCAAGGTGGCTATTGAGATTAAATCGACGGAGCATGTGGAAACAAAACATAAAAAAGGGCTCAAGGCTTTCAAAGAGGAACATCCTGATTGCCGCCTGATTCTCGTGTCCCTTGATCCGATTACCCGCAAATCAGGTGACAAGGAACTTATCTACGTCCTAGACTTCTTGAAAATGCTTTGGAATGGTAATCTTTTTTAGGTTGTAGCCATACGATGGGATGTCTTAAGTGGATAGTCGTAGGCTTCTGTGTCTTGATCGTGTTGTTTCTGTAATCACTATATTAGGGAGCACAAGGCCCCTGCATCGCAAAACTTTGACGAGGACGAATGGGACGAGGACGAAGAAACTGAAAAAAAGGCAGATTATTTTTATTTTTCTGCAGAAGTTACTATATTAGTGGCGTTACAAACCAATAAGAAACGTAAATGGTGAAGTTAGTCGAACAGTTGCAACAGTTGCAGGTGGTCTGTTCCTCTTTGGGGCTTTGGTGGTATCTTTGCGGATAATCATAAATAATAATATAATGTTACTTTTTTACCTACATTGCCTACACTATTATATAAGTTTCTGGTTTACAAGACGATAAACAGTGTAGGCAAAGTGTAGGCAGTGTAGGCAGAATTTTTCGACCTGTGCGGTTGAAATGACGCTGAAAGCGTCTTCGCTCAGTAACCGCAGCGTCCGAAGGACCTGCGGAAGTAGGAACACTACGAATGCACTCTGAAAGAGTGCCCCAGCAGCAGTATAGGGCGACCCCTTCAGG
>JAFSKJ010000035.1 GCA_017449025.1 Prevotella sp.
CGGGAAGTCGAAATTCAAGATTCTATACCAATTGATAGCCGAAGAGGCACCAGATGCTACATTTTTTGAGAAGTATATTGTTTAGGAGAGAGGCTTTTACTCCCTCCTAAACAATCATGCCGAGGGGACTGAGTAGTTACCGGAAAAGCCAATGAGCACATAGCCCAGGGCATCGCCCTGGGTAAGGCAGTGCGTAACCCACGCGCGCGGATAAGGGATTGCAGTCTACTCGTCCCACGTACCTCCGCGGGCGGCAGCTGCCGATGCGTCGCCACCTTCTATCACATTGTCAAAAGAGACAGACAGAGTGCTGCTGTTGGTCTCTGTCACAGCTGAGCCAGGTGTCGTGGTGGTGCTGGCAATCATCTGCTGTAATGACACACGATGGATTCCTGTTTCGGGAATGATATATTCTTTCTTCATTGCCATAGTGTAGCTGTATTGTGGTTTACCTGATTACGACCTTCCTGCCGCGTGTGACGTAGATGCCCCTACTCGTCGGCGCTTCCACCTGCAGGCCGCCGAGGGTATAGAAGGGGTGCTTGGCTGAGTCATCAACCTCCACGCTACTAATGCCTGCCGACTCATCTTCAAGCGACAGACCGATGCGGACATTATTGCTTGTTCTACGGATAAATGCCCGCATGCCGTTGATGGTGTTACTTCCTGTTGAAGGGGTGTGAAGATTGTTATTCGTATCGAGGAAGATGTCTGTGCCGTCGGTATTAAGCGCGACTGGGCCGTAGGTGCCGATGAAAGAGACTTCGCCAGAAGTGATGGTCTTGGCCGGAGTGTTTTTTATCGTAACCGCCCGGAAAGTGGGGCTTATGTGCTGGTTCGGCAAACGCATGAGGAATGGTGTACCTGCTTCTATCGTGGTGTTACGTGTAAACACCATGCTTTTTGACGAAAACGATGTGTAAGTGTACGTTTCCACCGCCGTTCCCTCTTGGAATGCAGCATGAATGTCATGCGCCACAATGTCGAAAGGCAGGCACATGGTGCACCACGTATTGGCAGGCAGGGTGCGGTTGATGGTAACGTCGCGTATCTCACCGTCATTCGAGCTTATAACACCTGAGTTAGAATCAGAAGCATTATCATACAGGGCTATCGTCTCTGGTGTAAGCAGAAGGATGTCGTCAAGGTAAAAGTTATCGCCAGATATTTCTATTGTCTTCACCGTTTCCACATTATATATTGTAGAAAGGGGAACGGTTATAGTTGACCACTCGCCGTTAGTAGCTGTAAACGACAATTCTGTTTTCGTACTACTTGTCGACGAACCCACTTTCTCTTGGAAGACAAAGTTTACAGTCTTAACTTGACTATTCCTGTTAGAGCCAGCTATGCGGAAACTCAGCACCGCAGAACGTCCAACATCTGGCACACTCAAAGTATATTTTCCATTCGTTTCGAAAAAAACGCAATGATTAGCGGTATAAACATTTGACAGGGTCGCGCTTTGATCAAGATTACTGCTTGTAGCTAACTCGCCTTTTCCGCTGAAGTGTCCGTCGTTGCCACCAGCAGCATTGCAGTTGTTGAACGACTCGGCATAGATATAGCTGCCTACGTAGTACTCTGCCATTGTCACCGCGCTACTCTTCCCGCCCTTACAGGCAATGGCCTTGAGAGTGGTTGGCGTACTGATGGGTATGGCACTTGAATAAAGTGTGCTGGTAGTAGTAGGTTCAGTACCGTCGGTGGTATAGTAAATAGTTGCTCTACCTTCATTGTCGGTGATGGTCACGTTCTGAGCTGTTTTGTAATAGCCATCGGAGAGAGAGAAAGTAGGGGCTGCGACAGACTCAAAAGCTATCTTTACTTCTGAGATATTGATATAATAATCAGTACCAGAAGATGAGAATTGAATTTTGGAAGTCGAAGATACTGTTGTTGTAAACGATTCTTCTTGATAACTGTTACTAGCAACAGTTACGTTTCTCACATCTGGATCCGATTCATTGCCACCAACAATTGAAACTACTAAAGTTTTATTGGGTTTATTACTAGTACTTATCCGACATTTAAAAGAAACAGTCACAGAACCTGTTAGTTCAGACAACACTGTGGATGTTGCTGTTCCTCTTACTTTCAGAATTCCATCATCCAAATAAGTATCACCAGTTCTTTCAAAGCTACTCAAATCAAGAGTAACATATCTTGTAGATGCCTCCACACTCACCGCCACCATGCACATCACAATGGCCACAATCGCCTTAATATATTTCATTTTCTTCACCATCTCTCTCATTTCTTTCGCATTATTATAATTAAGGTATGAATATTAATTCGTTTTTCCGTAGGGACTTACTTCATGTATGTCCGAATCTATGCGGTTGGGCGGTTGGACGGACATACATGAAGTAAGTCCCTACAACACCATGAATATTGCTACTTTCACTTTCTGTTCTATTAATTCGTTTTTCCGTAGGGACTTACTTCATGTATGTCCAAATCTATGCGGTTGGGCGGTTGGACGGACATACATGAAGTAAGTCCCTACAACACCATGAATATTGCTACTTTCACTTTCTGTTCTATTAATTCGTTTTTCCGTAGGGACTTACTTCATGTATGTCCGAATCTATGCGGTTGGACGGTTGGACGGACATACATGAAGTAAGTCCCTACAACACCATGAATATTGCTACTTTCACTTTCTGTTCTATTAATTCGTTTTTCCGTAGGGACTTACTTCATGTATGTCCGACTCTGAGCGGTTGGGCAGTTGGGCGGACATACATAAAGTAAGTCCCTACAACATGTTGTTGTCACTTCTGCCTTACCCTCCACGCTGGCACTATGTCGCCGGGATGCCAGAAGTCGATGAGGGCTATATCGTAGACAAGGGTGCTGTAGGCAGGAATAGATGTTTGTGCGTTGGAGCCGTAGGCCAGCTGGTGGGGGATGTAGACACGCCAGCGGTCGCCCCTGTGCATGTGGAGGAAAGGGGTGCGGAAACCCTCGACGGCAATGCCGCCGGTGCCGCTGCTGGCAAGCATGAACTGGAAGACGCCGGTGGTCTGCCAGCTGAAATCGCCGGTGAAGGTCTTCTGCACGAAAGCGCCGTTGGGGTAGCCCTCAACGGGCATCAGCCGCAGCTCGTAGCTACAGCGGATGGTGTCGTTGTAGAGAGGGCTATCGGTGCCGCTGCCGCTTTCGAGCACCTTGACGTAGACGTAGTCGGTGGCCTTGCCGGGAATGTCAGGGTTCTTTGTGAAGTGCTTTATCTTCTTCCACTCGGGGCCGTTTGACAGTGAGTCCTCAAGGGTGAGGAAGTAGGCGTCGTTGAGCTGATGCCAGTCGCTGCTGCTCAGCTCGTCGTCGGTCTCGGAACAGGAGATGAAGAGTGAGGAGTGAAGGGTGAGGAATGTTGCGCATAGCAACACCCGCATGACGCTCTTCATTCTCATCCTCAACACAGCTTGTGCAGCAGTAGCCGCCCGCCCCCGGGCAGTGGCTCCGAAGGTCTTAAGAAAATCTTCACTCTTCATTCTTCAACAATCTCGTTTACAGTTTCTTAAGCAGCGAGGCAATGCTCACCTTGTCTTCTATGATGGCGTTGAGCTCGCTCACGGGCACGCGCTCTTGCTCCATGGTGTCGCGGAAGCGGAGGGTGACGCAGTTGTCGTTCAACGTGTCGTGGTCTACGGTGACGCAGTAGGGGGTGCCTATGGCATCCTGACGGCGGTAGCGCTTGCCTATGCTGTCCTTCTCGTCGTACTGGCAGGTGAAGTGGTACTTCAGCTGGTCGATAATCTCGCGGGCTTTCTCGGGCAGGCCGTCCTTCTTCACCAAGGGCATGACGGCGCACTTCACCGGGGCTAAGGCTGCCGGCAGGCGGAGCACGGTGCGTGTCTCGCCGTTCTCGAGTTTCTCCTCGTCGAAGGCGTGGCACATGATGGAGAGGAACATGCGGTCGACACCAATACTGGTTTCAATGACATACGGCGTGTACGACTCGTTGGTCTGCGGGTCGAAGTACTTGATGCTCTTGCCTGAGTATTTCTCATGCTGCGAGAGGTCGAAGTTGGTGCGCGAGTGGATGCCCTCCACCTCCTTGAAGCCGAACGGCATCTTGAACTCAATGTCGGTGGCGGCGTTGGCGTAGTGAGCCAGCTTGTCGTGGTCGTGGAAACGATAGTTCTCGGCGCCGAAGCCCAGAGCCTGGTGCCACTTCATGCGGGTCTCCTTCCACTTGGGGAACCACTCCAGCTCAGTGCCGGGCTGAACGAAGAACTGCATCTCCATCTGTTCGAACTCCCTCATGCGGAAGATGAACTGGCGGGCGACAATCTCGTTGCGGAAGGCCTTGCCTATCTGGGCTATGCCGAAGGGTATCTTCATGCGGCCGGTCTTCTGCACGTTGAGATAGTTTACGAAGATGCCCTGGGCGGTCTCCGGGCGGAGGTAGATTTTCATGGAGCCGTCGGCGGTGGAACCCATCTCGGTAGAGAACATCAGGTTGAACTGGCGCACGTCGGTCCAGTTCCTTGTGCCGCTGATGGGGCATACAATCTCCTCGTCGAGGATGATCTGCTTCAGCTCATCCAGGTCGGGACCCTGCATGGCGGCGGCATAACGGGCGTGAAGGGCGTCGCGCTTCTGCTTGGTCTCAGCCACGCGGGGCGAGGTCTCCAAATATTTCTGCTCGTCGAAGGAGTCGCCGAAGCGCTTGCGGGCCTTCTCCACTTCCTTCTGGATCTTCTCGTCGTACTTGGCTATCTGGTCCTCGATGAGGACATCGGCGCGGTAGCGCTTCTTCGAGTCGCGGTTGTCTATGAGGGGGTCGTTGAAGGCGTCGACATGTCCGGAGGCCTTCCATATTGTGGGGTGCATGAAAATGGCGGAGTCTATGCCTACAATGTTCTCATGGAGCATTGTCATGGCCTTCCACCAATACTGCTTAATGTTGTTCTTCAACTCTACGCCGTTCTGGCCGTAGTCGTAGACGGCGCCGAGACCGTCGTAAATCTCACTGCTCGGGAAGACGAAGCCGTACTCCTTGCAGTGGCTCACTATCTTCTTGAATACATCTTCTTGTGCCATAATAATTGTGGTTCGTTTGCGATTATTGGCTGCAAAGGTACAAAAAAGTAATCAAGAATTAAGCACGAAAAGCAAATAATTAACAAAATATTAGTATCTTTGCACACTGAAAGAAGTAAAACAAACGAAAAAACGACTATGAAACGACTATTAACGACAATCACAATGGCTGTCTGTGCACTGACGACAGCCATGGCGCAGGGCTTCGACAACCTGCCAGACCCCATCGAAGACGTGAACAAAGTGGTGGACAACACCCCGGACTCTATTGCCAAGGCGCTGATGTCAAGGCCGGCTCCCGGGTCTACAAGGATCGGCAACAATCCCGTGCTCTTCCTTATCGGCAACTCAACAATGAGGAACGGTACACGCGGAGACGGCTCCAACGGACAGTGGGGATGGGGATTCTACGCTAACCAGTACTTCGACGGACGCAAAATCTCGGTGGAGAACCAAGCACTGGGAGGCATGTCTACGCGTACCTTTTATAATAAGCTGTGGCCGGCAGTGAGAGAGGCACTGAAGCCGGGCGACTGGGTGATTGTCTCGATAGGGCACAACGACAACGGACCATTCTTCGAGGGAAGGGCAAGGGCCGTCATACCAGGAGTGGCCGACACCATGGTGGTGGGAACAATCAAGGAGACAGGAGAGCGCGACACCGTCTACTCCTACGGCGGATACATGCGCAGATACATCAGCGAGATAAGGGCCAAGGGCGCAAACCCCATACTGATGTCGCTCACGCCGCGCGATGCCTACGACGAGAAAACAGGAAAGATAGTAAGAAAACAGCAGACGGAATGGGGAGCATACGTGGCGGCAACAGAGGGAGTGCCATACGTGGATCTGAACGAACGCTCGGGGCAGAAGCTCGACTCTTACAGTCGCTGGAAGGAGCGCTACCACTTCCTCGGCGACCATATACACACGTCGAAGTTCGGAGCCGAGATGAACGCACGAAGCGCCGCAGAGGGAATATGGGAAAGCAACAACCCACAGCTCAAGCCGCTGCAGGACATGATGGTCAACGTGCCACTGAAAGTGAAGCCCGTAAAGCGCGAGGAAGGAAAGCCCGTACTGTTCTTCACAGGAGACTCAACAGTGAAGAACGCTGACAAAGAGGATGACGGCATGTGGGGATGGGCATCACAGGCACAGACTGTGTTCGACGAGACGAAAATAACACTCTTCAACGCAGCAAGGGCCGGGCGGTCGACACGCTCGTTCCTAAGAGAGGGATTGTGGGACGAGGTATACAACTCACTACAGCCGGGCGACTTCGTGACCATACAGTTCGGACACAACGACATCTGCCCCATCACCGACAAGAAAGCACGCGGAGTAATACCAGGAACAAAGGACACACTGCATGTCTATAAAATGGACGACGGGACTTTCGAGGTGGTTTACAGCTTCGGATGGTATCTCAGAAAGTTCATCGACGACGTACGCGAAAAGGGAGCAACACCTATACTCGTATCGCTAACTCCACGCAACGAATGGCCGGGAGGGAGAATAGAACGACGCGATGACAGCTACGGGAAATGGTATCGCGAGGTGGTGGAAGAGACGGGCGTGGAGTTCGTGGACATGCACAACATCTCGGCAGACTTCCTCGACAAGAAGTTCGCCGTGAAGTCGATGCCCGCCGACAAGGAGAAAGCCAAGGCCAAGATTGAGGAGATAAAGAAGAAGGCAGGAAAGTACTTCAAAAAGGACCATACACACGCCTCGAAGCTCGGAGCACAGATGAATGCACAGTCGATGGCAAAGGGCCTGAAAGCCAACAAAAGCAAGCTGGCAGACTACCTGAAGAAATAAATGTACTAAAAATACTAAAAAAAGCAGACGTTTTGCACCGTATTTGGGAAATCTTTCGTAACTTTGCACCCGCAAACGAAAGAACAGGGGCGTAGCCCAGTTGGTTTAGAGCGCTGCAGTCACATTGCAGAGGTCATCGGTTCGAGCCCGATCGTCCCTACTAAGCAAGAGGAAGCCACAAGTGGTTTCCTCTTGTGCGTTTCTAACCGTTCAAGACTCTTTTACTTCTGACATTTCAACATCTCGGCGGCTGCGCGACTTGGTAACCATACGCACTCCAGTGAAAACCAGAACAACGGCAACGGCCTGGCTCCACTTCAGCACACCAATGCCCGTGAGCACACTCACGGTAACGGCAACCACCGGCTGAACATAGTTATACGTGGAGACAACAGTGGGGCGCAGAGTCTTCTGCCCAATCATGGTAAGGATATAGCCCACATACGTACCGAAGAATACCACATACAGAGACTCTAACCATGATTGTGTCGGAATTGGTTTAGAGACAACATCGACAACATGACCCAAGGTGAAAGGAAGTATAAGCAACGCAGCCCAGAGAAACATCCACTTGTTGACAGTGAACACCGAATAGCGGCGGATAAGCTTGTTGAACAGAGACAGGTAGAGGGCGAAAGAGAACTGGGCACTGAGACAAAGCAAATCACCGCGGATGTCGCCAACCTTGTCACTGGCATGGGCAGCACTCGTAAGTATCAGAATAAGGGCGCCACAGCAACCCAACAGCACACCAACAGCCTTCTTGCCTGTAATAGGTTCCTTCAGTATCATAGCAGCAAGAACCATGGCGAAGACCGGCATTGACGTGGTAACTATCGAGGCGTTTATTGGAGAGGTAATAGACAGGCCTATGGTATAGCAGCACTGATTGGTTATCAATCCAAACACCGCAGCACCGCAAAACAACAGGATGTCACGCCGGGGTACATGCTCCTTCTTGACAAACAAGGAAGTGAGTCCGAACAATATGGCACCGCCAAGGATACGGAAAGACACCATTGTCAGGCCGTCAACGCCATGGGTCATCGCATCCTTTCCCAAAGGAGCCATCAGGCCCCAGAAGGCGCAAGCGCCAAACATGGAGAGATGCGCAATTAGTGGCTTGCTAACAGCCACGTAGCCCCGTCTCTTCTTCTCTTCCTGTGCCATAGCTTTTCCCTTTTCGAATGCAAAAATACACAAAAAAGCCGGAAGCACAAAACTTTCGGCCAAAAACTTATAAATTGTCTTTCGGAAGTAGGGCGTTAAATATGATGTACCTCACTATTCTTTATACACATCTATGGGAAGACGATGCCGTAGGCATCAGATAGGGGTAGCCACTTGCAAGGGCCTATTTGCCCGCCACACGCTTCCGTCCGCCTTCGATATACACGCCCTTCTCCGGCTTTGACGTGAGGCGGCGGCCGTGGAGGTCGAATACTTGTAAAGTTGACGCTGTTACGCCCCTCGTAGACTTAATGCCACTCATCTCTTTCATGGCATCAAAAATGCAGATGTCACCGTCATAACAAGATACGAATGCGAACAATCTCTCTTCTGCCAAATCCAAGCCAACGGCCGGCAGTATGCCGCTATTGTTTCCTATGCCTTCAATAAGCTCTGAGTCACCTGCTACAAATTTGTCGAAATCGAACACAAGCTGTTCGTCTGGCAGGCTGGAACTGCTATAAACTTGTCTTCCCGATTCGCGCAACAATGCCACATAGTGCCATTCGTCATCATCGTATTCCGGCAGTCCTCTGGCGTACAGTTTCTTATAAGCCATTCCGTTTGTAGCCAGAGAGTCGCCCGCAACACGGTATGACACCCTTCGGCTGTCGGCCATAAGGTAGTTCCAGACCCTACCATCTCGGAGCATGGGAGTATAAGTGTCGTTGTAGCTATCAGAATAGTTATATGTAGGAATAAACCTGCACTGCTCATGGGTGAACAAACACCTGCTGCCATCCCAGCAAGACACAAGCCCTCCACCCCTGTCCTCAAGCTTTGGCTTTACGCTGAGCAGCCCAAAAGCGAAGGGGTCGCCGAAGCTGGCCGTCGCGCCGATGCCCTCCATGAACCACTCGTCCTGTGTCGTCGAATACTTACTTCCAACACGCTGCACGCCTCTCTTCTCTCCATTGCTCACAAACCAGTTAAAGGCTATCAGCTCAACGGGCGAGCCGTCGTTGAACACAAACAGGGTGTCACCCCTCTGCCCGTCAGCTCCACCATGTTTGTCATAATAGCCGTGCTTCTCATTGAAATCATAAAGCAAGATTTCTTCCGCATAGCCAGCATAAACAATGCAGACCTTCCTTTCCGCATCCCTAACTGCAGCGAAGTAATGCCAGCCTTCGTCGCCATAACGCTCATTGTCGCGTATCAGTAGCTTCTTATATGACTGTTGGGAGATTATAGTGTCGCCCTTAACAGCATACATGAACGTTGTGTTATTTCCACGCTTCATATTCCAGACTTTTCCCTCCTTGGATATCGGATGGTAATCATCCTGAGCATGAATCTGCACAAACAAAGTAAACATACAAAACAATATAAATACGACTCTTTTCATCTTTTAACTGAATTGGTATTCAA
>JAFSKJ010000036.1 GCA_017449025.1 Prevotella sp.
TAATATTTTTTATGATTATCCCAATGACCCCAAAGGGGTCGCCGCTCAGTAACCGTAGTGTCCGAAGGACTTGCGGAAAAAAAACGCCGCGGATTGCAGAAAGAGTGCCCCAACTACGCCAATGGGTGACCCCTTTGGGGTCGATGTCGCCTTTTACCTTCTTCTCCGGGGGTACTTCGCACCACCCGGTTACTGAGCGGCGACCGCTTCGCGGTCATACATCGTGGCAACCGTACCAGCACGAAAACTTGCAGAACCACAAAAAAAGGAATGCCCCGCATGGAGACATTCCTCTTTATATTATTAATAATGTGTCTGACGAATTACTTGAGGAGCTGACCAGCTACATTGAACTTTTCTGCGCCCTTGACAATAAGAAGCTTACCGTTTACGAGAGCCTTCACTGCCTTTGTCTCAGCTGTCTTCTCAGAAATAGCGTCGATGGAAGTGGCAGGATCGGTAACAAGCTCCCAAACTACAGGATTCTCTGCCAAGTAGGTTTGATAGAAACCACCATTGTCGTTCTCCACCCAACGAGCATCAAGATAGCCTTCGTTACCCTTGTTCTGGATTATATATCCGCCATCTTTTTCAGTAAGAATCCAGCAATGGCCGTCCTTGAAGTCCTGGTTAGCACCGAGTATGAATGCCACGCCACCTATTGAAGGCTGAGCGTTGAGGTAGCAATAATGCTCATCGCCTGTTGCCCAGTCATGAGTATACCATTCGCCTGTAGGAGTGATTGCCCTGAAGATATAACGTCCGCCAAGAGGCTCGTATTCCAGCTTCCAACGTGCCACTGCATTAGACTCAGAGATTGACTCATCGTATGTACCGATAGCACAATTCTGGGCAGTTGAGCCATAGAGATACATATCCAGACTCGTATTCTTCAAAGAGAATAGTGTTTCATTCTCCACAAAAGGCTTGAGAGAAGTAAGGATAGCAACCTCCTGATCAGGTACCACAGGGTCTGGGGTTACAACAGCAAACTCCCAAAACATCTCTGCTGTTTCAGTAGTCTTGGTTCCAGCGAGATAGCCACCATTACCAACATTCTGGATAGAACCGTCGCTATTGATAATCCATGAAGAGCCGCCTTCGAAGTCCTGGTCAATACCAAGATTGAATGTCACGCCGCCGATGGCAGGCTGAGCGTTGAGGAAGCAATAATGACCTTCACCAGATGCCCAGTTGTGTGTATACCATTCACCCGCAGGAGTAATGGCACGGAAGCGATAATTGCCATTGTCGTCAAGCTCAAGCTTGTAACCAGTTACCACATTGGTTTCTGCTGAAGCCTTGGAAGCGGTGCCCATCATAATGTTCTGGGCATTTGAGCCATAGATGAAATTATCCTGGCCCTTCTCCTTAATCAAAAACACTGTCTCGTTCATCACGAGAGCGTCAGGAGAATCGGTAAGAACCGTAACATCGGCTGCATTTGCGTTCAGGGCGCAAAGACAAACCATGGAAACAAGAGTAAATAGTTTTTTCATTTTGATTACTTTTAAATTGTTTAACTTTGGGTTTATTAAAATAATGGCGCAAAGTTACGAAGAAAAACACAAACTACCAAGAAATTTGACAAGAAAATGACAGAAAATGATTTTTTTCCACAAAATATTTGGCAATATCACAAATAATGCTTACCTTTGCAGTCGTTTTACGAAACATACCGTTTCCGAAAAGGCTTTTTTTGAAAGCTCCCTGCCGGAAACGTTCCCACCAAAAGACAAAGTCTACAAATTCAACGACCCACACATTTTACATTGTTTGTGCTATGTATACAAAGGAAGAACTGGAAAGCATGGACATAACCCGCCTGAACGAAGTGGCTGGCGAGTATGACATAGACATTGAAAACGAAGGCGGCAAGGAGAACCTGATCTACGCCATCCTGGACAAGGCCGCCATGCTCAGCGCAACGGGTTCCGAACCCAAGCGCAAGCGTACGCGCATTGTTAAGAAAGACACCGACCGCGTGTATACCGTAAAAGGCAACGAGGGCGAGAACTTCGACGTGAAGAGCCGTGGCAAGAAGACTGCCGACGCTCCGTCGCTCTTCAGCGACGCCGCTCCCGTTGCGGAAGCAGCCCCGGCAGAGGCTCCTGTACCTAAGAAGCGCGGGCGCAAATCGAAGGCTGAGCTTGCAGCCATAGCCGCCGCCGAGGCAGCCACGACCGCCGAGACAGCTGAGACTGCCGATGCCGAGCCGGCTGAGAAGCCTGCTGCCAAGAAGACCACCCGCCGCAAGACAAAGGGTGCCGCCAAGGCAGAAGAGACAGCTGAGCAGGCTGAAGGCACAATGGAAGAGAAAGCAGAGGCAGCAAAGGCGAACGACGAGAGCAATGTGCCAGAAGCAGAGTTTATAACCACCGCTGAAGACGAAGCTACAGCAGATGTAGGCAACGCCCTCATAGAACAACTGCAGGAGAAGATGGCCCAGCACAACCAGAGCCAGGCTGCGCTCGAAGGCAATGCGGAAGACATCTGGGAGGGTGACCCCGGCGACGGTACCGACTTCATAATAGTAGAGGATCTGCCCATTGAAGACCAAGGGGCCATTCCCACTCTCGACATCTTCGACCGCCCAACCGCTCGGCAGGCATCACAGCCAGTAACGAACAACACGCGCGAGGCACGCCCGGCGCCTGCCAGCCGCACCGATTACGACTTCGCCGACCTGATAACAGGCAACGGTGTGTTAGAGATGCTGCAGGACGGATACGGTTTCCTGCGCTCAAGCGACTACAACTACCTGTCGTCGCCCGACGACATCTACGTCTCACAGCAACAGGTGAAGAAGTATGGCCTGAAGACAGGCGACGTGGTGCAATGCACCGTGCGGCCACCTCGCGAGAACGAGAAGTTCTTCGCATTGTCACAAGTGACGATGATCAACGGCCGCAACCCGTCGGAAGTGCGCGACCGCCTGTCGTTCGAGCATCTCACGCCACTCTTCCCCGACACGAAATTCACCCTCTGCGGCGACCCGCAGACCACCAATCCATCGGTGAGGGTAGTAGACCTGTTCTCACCAATAGGCAAAGGTCAGCGCGCACTTATCGTGGCACAGCCAAAGACCGGTAAGACAATACTGATGAAGGACATAGCCAACGCCATTGCCGCCAACCACCCCGAAGCCTACATCATGATGCTGCTCATAGACGAACGCCCGGAAGAGGTTACCGACATGGCACGAACGGTGGATGCTGAGGTGATAGCCTCAACATTCGACGAACCGGCAGAACGCCACGTCAAGATAGCAGGCATAGTGCTGGAGAAAGCCAAGCGCATGGTGGAATGCGGCCACGACGTGGTGATATTCCTTGACTCCATCACCCGACTGGCACGCGCCTACAACACCGTGGCCCCGGCATCGGGAAAAGTGCTCACCGGCGGTGTGGATGCCAACGCCCTGCAGAAACCCAAGCGATTCTTCGGCGCTGCGAGGAACATTGAGGGAGGCGGCTCGCTGACAATCATTGCCACAGCACTCGTAGACACTGGCTCGAAGATGGACGAGGTGATATTCGAGGAGTTCAAGGGCACAGGAAACTCAGAGATACAGCTCAACCGCGCACTCTCCAACAAGCGCATATTCCCAGCCATCGACCTGGTTCAGTCGTCAACGCGCCGCGACGACCTGCTGCAAGACCAGACCACACTCAACCGCATGTGGATAATACGCAAATTCATTGCCGAGATGAACCCCATCGAGGCCATGAACACCGTGCGCGACCGTCTGGTGCAAAGCAAGAACAACGAGGAATTCCTGATGTCGATGAACGGCTAACAACCGCTCTGCGAGTAGCTGTTTGAGACAGAAAACATGCAAAATGCAAGCTAAATCAAAAAAAATATTGCAAAAAACTTGCAGGAACAAGAGAAAAGCTGTAATTTTGCAGGCGACAAAGAAAAACATCCAGACACATGACAAACCATAATGCTTACTTTTACGGCTATTACTTTTACTTTGCAACAAGTTGTGAAGCGGTTGGCCGTATGTAGATTACTAATTCAGCAGACATGGTAGAAAACAACAATAAGGCTCCGCTTCACTGAAAAGTGAAAGCGGAGCTTACATTTTAAAAAGAAGAAGGAAGATGAAGAGAATAGCCATCCAAGGACTGACAGGCTCGTTCCACGACATTGCCGCCCACCAGTATTTCGACGGGGAACAGATACAGCTCATCTGCTGCTCAACCTTCGAAGAGGTGTTCGACAGCATAAGCCAAGACCCCACGGCCATCGGAATGCTGGCAATAGAGAACACCATAGCCGGCTCGCTGCTGCACAACTACGAGCTGCTGCGCGACTCCCGCACAACCATCGTTGGCGAGCACAAGCTGCACATCTCGCACTGCATCTGCTGCCTGCCAGGCGACGACTGGACCACCATACAGGAAGTGCACTCACACCCCGTGGCTCTCATGCAGTGCCGCCATTTCCTAAGCAACTACCCACAGCTGAAAAACGTGGAGGCAGAAGACACCGCCGGCTCAGCAAAGATGATAGCCGAGGAGGGCAGGCAGGGATGGGCTGCCATCTGCCACGCAGAGGCTGCCAAGCTATACGGGCTGAAGGTGCTTGAAGACCATATAGAGGACAACAAGCACAACTTCACGAGGTTTCTCGTGGTCTCTAACCCCAACAAGGCCGACATGCTGCGCCCGCTGACCCAGGCCAACAAGTCGAGCATAGTCTTTGCGCTGCCCCACGAAGAGGGAAGCCTCTCGCACGTGCTCGCAATACTTTCCTTCTATAAAATCAACCTCACCAAGATACAGTCGCTACCTATTATCGGCCACGAGTGGGAGTACCTGTTCTACGTAGATGTGATGTATGACGACCTGACACGTTACCGACAGTCGATTGACGCCATCATACCGCTGACCAAAGACTTGGTAATACTGGGAGAGTACAAAGACGCACCCAGCCCCACCCCCACCCCAACTGAGGGCAACGCGGAATAGAGAAGTAAAAAAGAAAAGAAAAAGAAAAAACAGAATATGGAAACAATCAATAGCAAAAACAACCAGCAACCCTCCATCAGTGAGGGCTTGGGCAGACCTAAGCCAGCCGACCGCCTTTCCTTAGTGAGCGAATATTACTTCAGCCGCAAGCTGAAGGAAGTGGCACAGCTCAACGCCGAAGGCAAGGACATAATAAGCCTTGCAATAGGAAGCCCTGACATGCCACCGTCGGAGCAGACCATTGACAAGCTGTGCGAAGTGGCACACCAGAGCAACGCACACGGCTACCAGCCTACTATGGGCACCCCGGAACTGAGACAGGCCATGGCCGACTTCTACAAACGCTGGTACAACGTTGACCTGGACCCGAAGAGCGAGATACTGCCACTCATCGGCTCCAAGGAGGGCATACTCCACGTCACACTGGCATTGGTAAACCCCGGCGACGAGGTGCTCGTGCCCAATCCCGGCTATCCCACATACACTTCGCTCAGCAAGATTCTCGGTGCAAAGATAGTGAACTACAACCTGCGCGAGGACAACGGCTGGCAACCCGACTTCAGCGAACTGGAGCAGATGGACCTCAAAAGGGTGAAGCTGATGTGGACAAACTATCCCAACATGCCCACCGGAGGCCGAGCAAGAATGGAGACCTACGAGAGGCTGGTGCAGTTTGCCAAGGCCCACAATATAGTAGTAGTCAACGACAACCCGTACTCCTTCATACTCAACGACAATCCTATGTCGCTGCTGCAGGTGCCGGGAGCCAAGGAGTGCTGCATAGAATTCAACTCCATGTCGAAGAGCCACAACATGCCGGGATGGCGCGTGGGACTGTGCGCCTCAAACGACGAATTCATAAACTGGATACTTAAAGTGCAGTCGAACATAGAGAGCGGAACCTTCAGGGGCATACAGCTGGCTGCAGCAGAGGCATACCGCAACAGCGACGAGTGGCACCGCACGGCAAACATTGAGACCTACGCCCGCCGCAGGAAAGTGGCAGAGCAGATTATGGACACCCTCGGGTGCACCTATGACCCTCAGCAGGTGGGAATGTTTCTCTGGGGGCGCATACCCGACAGCATAGGGAATGTGGAAGACCTGACCGAAAAGGTGCTGCATGAGGCCCGCGTCTTCATAACACCGGGATTCATATTCGGCTCCAACGGCGAGCGCTACATACGCATCTCACTTTGCGCCAAAGAAGAAATGATTGAGAAAGCCCTGGAGCGGATTCGCAGCATAAAGTAAGTCCCTACAGAAAAAAAAACGAATCTTCAGAAAATAGATAAACAAAAAGTAGAATAAAAAAAAGGAGCACCCTGTGGAGTTAACACCCCTTACCTTGGGGAGGGACTCGGGTGGGCTTATTTATGGAATTAGAATTAGAGAAACTGAACCTTCCAAGTGACAACGAACGCCCCTTCGTGATTGCCGGCCCCTGCTCGGCCGAAACTGAGGAGCAAGTGATGAGAACAGCCAAGGAACTGGCAATGAAAGGCTGTCATAACTTCCGCGCCGGAGTATGGAAGCCACGCACCAAGCCCGGCGGCTTCGAGGGCAACGGAGAGAAGGCGCTGCCCTGGATGAAGCGCGTGAAGGAAGAGACAAAGATGCTCGTCTCAACCGAGGTGGCAACACCCGAGCATGTGGAGCTTGCCCTGAAATACGACATCGACATACTCTGGATAGGTGCCCGCACCACTGCCAACCCCTTTGCCATGCAGGCACTGGCCGACTCGCTCCGGGGCGTGGACGTACCTGTTTTCGTCAAGAACCCCGTGAACCCTGACATAGAGCTATGGATAGGAGCCATGGAGCGCATCAACCAGGCCGGCGTGAAGCGCCTCGGAGCCATACACCGCGGCTTCTCTTCCTACGAGCAGAAAATCTATCGCAACATGCCCATGTGGCAGATACCCATCGAGCTGCACCGCCGCATACCCGACCTGCCCATCATCTGCGACCCCAGCCATATAGGAGGGCGACGCGAGCTGATAGCACCACTGTGCCAGCAGGCCATGGACCTCGGCTTCGACGGCCTCATCATTGAGAGCCACTGCGACCCCGACAAGGCCTGGAGCGACGCCAAGCAGCAGGTGACGCCCGACGTGCTCGACTACATACTCTCACTGCTCGTCATACGCGACGAGAACACCACCACAGAGGGCATATCGCAGCTCAGAAAGAAAATCGACGAGCTGGACAACCAGCTCATGGACCTGCTCTCAAAGCGCATGCGAATATGCCGCGAGATTGGAGAGTACAAGAAAGCACACAACATGACCGTGCTGCAGGCAAACCGCTACAACGAGATTCTGAACAAGCGCGGAGCACAAGGCTCACTCTGCGGCATGGCCCCGGAGTTTGTGGCACACGTCTTCGAGAACATCCACGAGGAGTCGGTACGTCAGCAGATGGAAATCATCAATAAGTAAAAAGCCCACCCAAGCCCTCCCAAGGTGAGGGATGTCTGAATACATAAAGAGGGAAAGGCTAATGACGTAAACAAGAAACAGATTAAATAATACAATAAAACAAATCCACCGAGTCAAGTAACAAAACATCCCTCCCTTGGGGAGGGCTTGGGTGGGCTTTTCGATTATGAAGATATTAATTATGGGAGCAGGCAAGATGGGAAGCTTCTTCATCGACCTGCTGAGCTTCGACCACGAGGTGGCCGTCTTTGAACGTGACCCGCTCCGCATGCGCTTCACATACAACTGCCAGCGCTTCACCACACTTGAGGAAGTGCGCGACTTCAGGCCAGAACTGCTAATCAACGCTGTAACGCTCAAGTACACCATACCCGTGTTCGAACAGGTGATACCATACCTGCCAAAGGAGTGCATCATCAGCGACATAGCATCGGTGAAGACCGACCTCAAGGAATTCTACGACAAGTCCGGCATGCGCTACGTGTCAACCCACCCCATGTTCGGACCCACCTTCGCCAACCTGCAGCAGCTCTCCGAGGAGAACGCCATC
Organism: Prevotella sp.; assembly: GCA_017449025.1. GTDB lineage: Bacteria > Bacteroidota > Bacteroidia > Bacteroidales > Bacteroidaceae > Prevotella. The sequence goes on from JAFSKJ010000036.1 coordinate 7,971, forward strand.
ATCATAAGCGAGGGCGACTATATGGGGCGCATATTCTTCAAGGACCTATACCAGCGGTTGGGGCTTAACATCTACGAATACACCTTCGAGGAGCACGACCGCACGGTGGCCTACTCGCTTAGCATTCCATTCGTTTCAACATTCGTCTTCGCTGCTGTCATGAAACACCAGGACGCGCCGGGCACCACCTTCAAGCGCCACATGAAGATAGCGAAGGGGGTGCTCAACGAAGACGACTACCTGCTGCAGGAAATACTCTTCAATCCCTACACCCACGACCAGGTGTCGCAGATACGCAAGGAACTGAAGGAGCTGCTCGAGATAATCGACAACAAGGACGGCGACGGCATGAAGGGCTACCTGCGCAAGATACGCAACAACGTGCGGAGAGACATAGAAGTATAGACTAACTGCTACAGGAATATATAAAATATGTTAGAGCGCGTGAATAAGAAAGAAAAGCTTGGTGGTATTGTAAAAAATTTGTAACTTTGCACCCAATATTCACACACAGGACATGAAGAAAAAGATTCTTATACCACTGATTCTGGTGATTCTGGTGCTGGCAGGCGGCGTGGCGTGGCTCTTCAAGAACCTTGAGGAGCAGAAACAAGTGAACCGCGACATGCAGGAACTGGCGGAACTCGACAAGAAAGAGATGGAGAACGAGTACGAGCGCTTTGCGCTGCAGTACAGTGAGATGAAAACTCAGATAAACAACGACTCCATCATTGCACAGCTCACCGAGGAGCAGATGCGCACGCAGCAGCTGCTGGCAGAACTGAAGGAGGTGAAGGCAAACGACGCCCGAGAGATTACCCGCCTGAAGAAGGAGCTGGCTACGGTGAGAGCGGTACTGCGCTCGTATGTATTGGAGATAGACTCCCTTAACCGCTTGAACGAGAGCCTGAAACAGGAGAACACTCGCGTAAAGGAGGAGCTGTCGAACCGCGAGACGCAGATAGCAGGACTGAGCAGCGAAAAGGCATCGCTGTCTGAGAAGGTGGCCATTGCCGCACAGCTCAACGCCACCAACATACAGATGCGCCTTAAAGACGGTTCACGCCCGGCCAAGAAGCTAAAGAAATGCAAGACGGTGGAAGTGACGTTCACGGTAGCCCGCAACGTGACGGCATCGAACGGCAACCGCAACTTCTACGTACGCATTCAGAATCCCGGCGGCAACACGCTTAGCGGCGGTGGCTCGTTCAGCTACTCAGGCAAGACCTTGGAGTGCACCATGAAGAAAATGGTGGAATACACTGGCGAGGAAACTTTGGTCACCATGTTCTGGCCGGTAAGCTCAATGATGGAGAGCGGCGACTATCGCGTAAGCATATTCTGCGACGGTCAGATGATTGGTTCGCGGACATTCTCATTCGAGTAAACACCTATACTAAATACGATAGAAAGTATGAACGACAACAGCTTGGAAGAGGCCATGAGGAAAGCATCGAGGTGGATAGTGCCACTATGCATGCTGACACTCATGCCAAACCCAATGAGCGGACAGCGCCTGCTGAACCTTGACAGCTGCAGGGCATTGGCACTGCGCAACAACAAGCAGGTGGGCATTTCGCACATTAAGCAGGACGTGGCAAGAAACCTGCGCAAGTCGGCTCGCACAAAGTATCTGCCGCACATAAGTGCATACGGAGCCTACGAACACACCAGCCGCGAGGTGTCGCTGCTCAACAATGAGCAGAAACAGTCGCTGCCACAGATAGGCAATGCCATCACGGCTGGATGGAAAGAAGAGCTGGCGGGTACGGCACAGGGCATAGCACAAGACCCAGTGAAGATGCAGACGCTTGAGGCATTGCTCAAGCCTTTCGGACTCACCACACAGGGACTTGTAGAAGGGGGCAATGCACGCATCGACGCCCTTGCAGAGTCGCTCAACCAGGCAGGACAGGGACTTGTCCACGACATGCGCACAAACACCCGCAACATCTGGTCGGGAGCAGTAATGCTAACACAGCCCATATTCATGGGAGGAAGCATAGTAGCCATGAACAAGATGGCCGACATAAACGAAAGCATGATGGCCAACCGCGCCGATGCACGCACCCAACAGACTATCTTCGACATTGACATGGCCTACTGGCAGGTGGTGTCGCTGAACCACAAGAAGCGTCTGGCTGAGAGCTACCTCGAACTTGTGAGGAAACTGGACTCCGACGTGACAAAGATGATTAACGAGGGAGTGGCCACACGCAGCGACGGCCTGAGCGTGAGCGTGAGAGTGAACGAGGCAGAGATGGCCGTGACAAAGGTCGACGACGGACTGACACTCTCGCGAATGCTCCTCTGCCAGCTCTGCGGCCTGCCCATGAACGAGCAGATAGTGCTCAAGGACGAGAACTCAGACTCGCTGGTGATTGACCAAGAACAGCAATTGCCTGTGGTAGATACAGACCAGGCTGCCGCGGCACGCCCTGAACTGAAAATGCTTCGCAACACCGTAGACATCAGCCGCCAGCTGACCAACATTCTCAAAGCAGGCAACCTGCCAACAGTTGCACTTACAGGCGGTTACCTCATCAGCAATCCCAATGCCTTCAACGGATGGGAGAGAAAGTGGGGCGGAGTATGGAACGTAGGTGTGATGATAAGAGTGCCGGTATGGAACTGGGGCGACGTGACCTACAAGGTGAGAGCCTCGAAGGGAGCCACCACCATAGCGTCGCTCGAACTGGAAGAGGCACGCGAGAAGATTGAGCTACAACTAAGCCAGAGTTCATTCAAGGTGACAGAGTCGCAGAAGCGCCTGGCAATGGCCAAAGCAAATATTGCACGCGCCAACGAAAACCTACGCTCGGCTAACCTCGGATTCCACGAGGGAGTGATTACCCCCACCACCGTAATGGAGGCACAGACGGCCTGGCTTCAGGCACAGTCGCAGAAAATAGACGCAGAAATCGACGTCAAGCTCAGCAACATTAACCTGCAGAAGGCTATGGGCGAGTTACACATAGAAAATTAATAACTGATAATTGAAGATAACACCATGTCAGCAAAGAGTCAACATAACAACATCCTGCTCGCCATCGTAGGCTTTGCAGTAGTAGTGATTATCGTAGCACTTATAGGATTCTTCGCACTTGACCGCGACCCAGAAGTGATACAGGGACAGATGGAGGTAAGCGAGTACCGCGTGTCGAGCAAGGTTCCGGGCAGAATACTCGAGATACGTGTCAAGGAGGGCGACTTTGTGAAGGCCGGCGACACACTGGCCATCATCGACGCGCCGGAGGTTCGCGCCAAGATGGAACAGGCACGCAGCGCAGAGAGCGCAGCGGAGGCCATAGAGCTGAAGGCCAACAACGGTGCCCGCGAGGAACAGATACGCGGGGCGTTCTCCGTGCTCCAGCAGGCAAAGGCCGGGTTGGAGATTGCCGAGAAGTCGTACACACGCGTGCAGAGGCTCTACGACGAGGGCGTTCTGTCTGAGCAAAAGCGAGACGAGGCACTGGCACAATACAAGGCAATGGAAGCCCAGGTGAAAGCAGCGCAGAGCCAGTACGACATGGCCGTCAACGGTGCGCGCCGCGAGGACAAGCTTGCCGCCAGGGCACAGGTAGGGCGCGCACGCGGTGCCGTCAACGAGGTCAGCTCATACATCGGTGAGACTGTACAGACAGCGCAGATGGACGGCGAGGTGAGTTCCATCTACCCTAAGGTGGGTGAGCTGGTGGGCACAGGGACGCCGATAATGACCATATCCGTGATGACAGACATGTGGGGCACGTTCAACGTGCGCGAAGACCAGCTTAACGGCTTACAGGTAGGAACGGAGTTCACTGCCTTCGTGCCCGCATTCAACAAGGAAATGCGCATGAAGGTCTACTATATGAAAGACCAGGGCAGCTACGCCGTGTGGAAGGCCACCAAGGCCAACGGCCAGTACGACCTGAAGACCTTTGAGGTAAAGGCCCGCCCCATTGACAAGATTGACGGCCTGCGCCCGGGAATGTCGCTCATCTTCAAGGAATGAAGTACCTGCACCTGATTCTCCAACTCGCCCGTCGCGAAGCCAGGATACTCTACAAGAACCACATCTACGGCTTCTGCATGGTGGTCTTCCCGCTGCTGGTGATACTCTTCTTCACCTCGCTCATGGACGAAGGCCAGCCACAGGAGATGCCCGTAGGTATTGTAGACCTCGACCAGACGTCGACCACAAGGGCCCTTGAGCGCCGGCTCGACGCCTTCCAGGCCTCACGCGTCGTTGCGCGCTACACATCGGTAGCCGAGGCGCGTAGAGCCATACAGGAGAACCAGATCTACGCCTTCCTCTACCTGCCCAAGGGCACTACCGACGCCCTGCTCTCAGGCCGCCAGCCAAAGATTTCGTTCTACTACTCGCAGGCTTCTCTCACAGCAGGTGCCCTGCTCTTCAAAGACCTTAAGACCATAGCTACACTCGGCTCGGCAGCCGTAGGGCAAGCCACCATGCAGGCACGGGGCCTGACTCCGGAACAAATACAGACCCTGCTACAGCCCATACGCATCGACCTCCACCAGATTGCCAACCCGTGGACAAACTACAACGTCTACCTCTCCACGATGCTCGTGCCCGGTTGCATCATGCTTTTCATTTTCCTCATCTCTGCCTACAGCATAGGCATGGAGCTGAAGACCAGGCGCTCGAAAGAGTGGATAATGATGGCCGACGGCAACGCTGTGGTGGCCATCATAGGCAAGTTCCTGCCACAGACGCTGATTTTCCTTGCCGTTGTCTACCTATACCAATACTATGTTTTCGGCATTCTGCACTTCCCATGCTTGGGAAGCCCCTGGAAGCTCGTCATTCTCGGACTGCTGCAGGTGCTGGCATCACAGGGATTCGGCATTTTCGCCTTCGGCCTCATGCCCTCGCTGCGAATGTCGATGAGCATTTGCTCGCTTTGGGCAGTACTCAGCTTCTCCATGGCCGGCAGCGCCTTCCCGCTGATGGGCATGGACGGCCCGCTGCAGTCGCTGGCATGGCTCTTCCCCCTGCGCCACTACTACATGGTTTATCAGATATGCGTGTTCAACGGCTACCCGCTGCTTGAGGCGTGGTTCCACTTCTCTGCCCTTGCGGCCTTCACACTTCTGCCCTGGCCCCTGCTAAGGAAAATCAAGAACGCCATGCTCACCTATGAATACATACCGTAAATGAAGAACAAGTTAAACGTCATAGAAGACTGCTGCTATATCTGGGCACAAGAGATGAAACAGGTGTTCCGCGACGAGGGAGTGCTCATCTTCTTCGTCATTGTGCCACTTGTCTATCCCCTACTCTACTCGTGGATATACAACAATGAGGTGGTGCGCGATGTGCCTGTGGTGGTGGTCGACCAGTCTCGTAGCGAGCTGTCGAGGAAATTCATCAGCATGTGCGACGCTTCGCCCGACGTGAGAATACGCTACCATGCTTCCGACCTCGACGAGGCGCGCATGCTTGTCAGCCGGCAGGTGGTGAAGGGCATCTACTTCATTCCCTCAGACTTTGACACGCGCCTTGCGCGAATGGAGCAGGCCACAATAAGCGTCTACTGCGACATGTCGCTGATGCTTGCCTACAAGGCGGTGTTCCAGACGGCCCAGGCTGTAAGCATGAAGATGGGCAGCGCTATTACCACCCGCCTCGGGGGGCACTACACCAAGCGCGAAGAGCAGATAAGCGCACGGCCTCTCGACTTCGACGACGTGCCAATCTTCAACCCCGCAGGCGGCTACGGCACGTTCATCCTGCCGGGAGTGCTAATACTCATACTCCAGCAGACGCTCGTGCTCGGCATTGGACTGTCGGCAGGCACGGCTCGCGAGAACAACCGCTTTGGCAACCTCATACCCATCAGCCGTCACTACCAGGGCATAATGCGAATACTGACAGGAAAGGCATTGTGCTATTTCATGGTCTATGCCGTCATGGGCGCATACCTCACCCTTGTGGTGCCGAGGTTGTTCAACTTCCTCCACCTTGTGAGCTGGCAAGACTTGCTGATGCTGATGATTCCCTACTTGCTGGCCTGCATATTCTTCGGAATGGTGGTGTCGTGTCTGGTTCGATACCGCGAGAACGTCATGCTACTCATGGTGTTCGTGTCAGTGCCGCTGCTGTTCCTCAGCGGACTCAGCTGGCCGCAGTCGTCGATACCGAGATTCTGGCAGGGCGTTTCATGGCTGTTCCCCTCTACGTTCGGCGTAAGAGCTTTCATCCGTATGAATAACATGGGCGCGACACTCTCCGACGTCGTCACAGAGTATCGCGCATTGTGGGTGCTCGCAGGCTTCTACTTCTGCTTAGCCAGTGCCGTTTACCGCTACCAGATGCTGAAATCGCGTCGCGACGCCCGCGAAGCCATTGAGATGATGGGACGCAAGGAGAAGGTGCGCCAGCGCATCCATAGCATCGGCTACCGTAAGTCAGACTCCTCCCCGTGGCCTGCCGACGGCTCCAAGTGACTGTATTCGGCTATGGTCTGCACCATTGCCGCAGGATTGCCCATGTCGAAGCGCTCACCATAGAGGCGCACGCCCATCATGCCGCTGCGCCTGCGCACGGCTTCGAGGGCCGAAGTCAGCTCAATCTCCTTCTTTTTGCTGCTGCCATTAGCCCTTCCATCTCCATTGATGTCAGTGCTGACATCTTCGGCATCGGCAGCTGCAATGTCTTCCCTTAACTGCTCGAACACCTCAGGCGTAAGTATATACTGTCCGAAAACGGAGCAGTACTCCTTGACACCCTTCTGGTTTCTCACTCCAAGGAATTCCTCGGCATACGACGAGCTGGGCTTCTCGTTCAGGACCGTGACAGTCAGCATGCGCTCGTCTTTGTCTTCCCACACGCCAGCCATTATTCCAAAGTGGCTCACGCTATTGAGTTCCACGGGATACAAGCCCACGAGCAACTGGTTGTAGCGCTCGTACTGCTCAATGAGCTGCAGGGCGCATGGCTTGTTTGACGTGGAGCGGTAGAGTGTGTCGCCGAGCATCAGCAGCACCGGCTCGCCATGAGCGAACTGTGCAGCCTGGTAGACAGCGTGTCCGAATCCTCGCTTCTCTTTCTGATAGACATACCGAAGGCGCTTGCCAATGTTGAGTATGCGGTTCTCGTACTCCTGACTCTCGGTGTTGAGCTTACGCATGTGCTCGTCGGTGAGCGGACGCTCGAAGAAGTCGGCATACATCTGGCGCTCCTCCTCCGAACCGAGCACCAGGCATATCTCCTCTATCCCGCTCTGTATCAGCTCCTCAAGAAGTATGAGTATCACGGGACGTACCATGCCGTCGGGGCATGGAATCGGGAAGAAGTCTTTCTTTATTCCGCGCGTGGCGGGATAGAGACGGGTGCCGAAGCCTGCCACGGGGATGATGGCGCGACGCACGGTGTGCACGGGGTTCAACGTCAGCGTATAGGCGCGCATGCCCTGGCTGTTCAGATAGTCGCACAGCTGCAACTGGTCTTTCTGGCTGCGTGCCAGGAACTGTACAGAGCCGTCGCCGTGGGAGCCTACGCCCTTTCCGCCGTATACCATTTGCTGAATCTGCGGGTCGCTGAGCACACTGTGAAGCTTGGGGGCATGGAGAGCCTCGGACATCGGCACCACCATCTCGTCGAACATCTGCTCAGCCTCGGTCATCAGCCTGCCGAGCTTCTCAACCTCACCATCAGCCATGTAGCGTATGGCTCGGTCCACAATCTCGCGATTCTTGATGCCCAGGGCGTCATGCTCGCGCTGCTCTGCCTCGTTCTGGGCAAAGGGGTAAGCCTTGTTGAGGTCAGAGAGAATGCGTATGGTATCCTTCTCGGCGCAAAGGTCGGCAAAAACCCAGTAGAGGGGGCGCTTAACCACAAGCGACTGCACCTCCACCTCGTCGCCGTCGAAGGTCATCAGGTTAGGCTTTACTCCGAAGGCACACGCCTGGTCCAAACGGCCACAGCGCGACGATGTGCGCAGCTCGCCGAGGTATGCAATGTTCATCTCGCCGAGAGTGTTCAAGTTCAGCTTATATAATAAATTGAACGCGCGCGCGACGAGGACACAGATAGCAGCCGAGCTGCTCAGGCCGCTCTTCATGGGCAGCGTCATGCTGGTGAGCTTGATGCGCACGCCGCCCACCTTATACCACTCCAGCATATATGAAGCCACGCCCGCACAGTAGCTGAAGAACGAACCAGACTTAGCAATGCGCTTCAGCTCTGTCTCGTCCATGCGGCAGGCAAAGTCCTGCCACTGGCTCTCTATCTCGGGAGCCACACTCTGCATCTCGAAGATCGACGATTTCTCCACCTCGGCATATATGCCCTGCTCAATACCCGTTACTATGGCTGCGCCGGGAACGATGTCGGCATTCATGGTGCGGTAGTGTCCGGCCCAGTCAGTATGCTCGCCAAACAGGCAAAGACGGCCGGGAACAAATAGTTTTTTCATACAGTTGCTTATATTTTTTAGGTTATTTTCGGCAAAGTTACAACAAAAAAGTAATTTTTCCAACAAAATGTTTGGCTATTTTAATTATTTTACCTACTTTTGCACCGACAACAATTAATTAATAACTCATTTTAAACCTATTTATTGCCTATCGACGTAGATTTTACTTCATCAAGACCAATTAAAGTATGAAGCACTTTGAAGGAATGGCCGACGAGGAGTTGGCGTTGCTTTACGTAGGAGGAAATAATAGAGCTTTTGACGAGTTGTTGTCACGCAACCAGTCGAAATTGTTTACTTATATCATGTACGTGGTACGTGACCAGGACATTGCCAACGACATCTTCCAGGAGACGTTCGTCAAGGTAATCACCAAGCTGCAGGCTGGTGAGTACACCAATTCCGGGAAATTCCTCTTCTGGCTCACGCGCATAGCCCACAACGTCATCATGGACTGGTATCGCCAGCAGAAAGGCGAACATATCGTCGAGCCTACACAGGACAACGACCTTTCCAACCTGAGTGGAATCTCTGTACTCGACAGCTACCGCGAGAGCGAAATCATAAACGAACAGGTGCTCGCCGACGTCAAGCGGATGATGAACTGCCTTCCCCCACCCCAGCGCGAGGTTGTCTACATGCGATTCTACCAGGAGCTGTCGTTCAAGGAGATTGCTGAGCTTACGGGCGTGAGCATCAACACCTCCTTGGGGCGCATGCGCTATGCCATGATCAACCTTCGCCGAATGGCAAAGGCCAACAAGATAGAACTCGCGTTAGAGTACTTCTGCCAATAAAGAACAAGCTACAGCTCTCTCAGCTGCCGGATGGTCTCTTCCGGCGTGGCGCTTCTGAACACATAGCTGCCGCTCACCAGCACGTCGACGCCAGCCTCCACGAGCCGCGGTGCCGTTTCTCCCTGCACTCCCCCGTCAACCTCGATGAGCGCACGGCTGCCGCTGTCGGCAATCATCTGTCGCAGCCGCTTGGTCTTGGCAATGGTGTTCTCAATGAACTTCTGGCCGCCGAAGCCCGGGTTTACGCTCATCAGCAACACCATGTCCACGTCGCAGATTATGTCCTCAAGCAGGGAGACAGGAGTGCTGGGATTAAGAGTGACGCCAGCCTTCATGCCGGCATTGTGAATCTCCTGAACGGTGCGGTGCAGATGGTCGCACGCCTCAAGGTGCACATTCATCATCATGGCTCCGAGACGGGCCGTACGCTCAATGTAGCGCTCGGGGTGGACAATCATAAAGTGTACGTCGAGCGGCTTCTTGCACGCAGACGCCACAGCCTCCAGCACCGGGAAGCCGAACGATATGTTTGGAACAAATACTCCGTCCATCACGTCGAGGTGTAGCCAGTCGGCCTCGCTACGGTTTATCATAGCAATGTCGCGGTCTAAGTGGAGGAAGTCGGCTGCAAGTAACGAAGGTGAAACAAGGGTCATAACTGCTTGGATTGTTTTTTAGTTTAGGCAATAAGCCTGACTGTTGGCCACCCTGTACGTATAAGCCAGCTGCCTTATCAAATTCAGCGTGCGCTCGCTGGGCGACATCTCTTCTACAGTAAGTTTGAATAGTTCCTTCTCGTGAGTAAATATATGCATAGGCAATTCAGATTTGGTTTATACTATTCAAACGCTCCACCATACTGTTTTATTATGCCAACAACGATATTTATTTTCATTGTCTTCCATGGGCTTTCTGCTGTGTGGCAGAGAGACTGTGAGGGAAGACAAGATGGTGGAGGCTGATTTAGTATTCGGTGAAGGTAAGGGGCATTAGCTGGCGGATGCCGTCGACTATATATACGCAGCGCTGGCCATAGAGCAGCAGGCGTACTGGCCGGCGGAAGCGTGTCTCGGTCTCGACGAGAGCCTGGCGACAAGACCCGCATGGTGTTACCGGCTCCTTCTGCAGGTGCCCTTCAGCGTTACGGGCGGCAATGGCCATCATGGTTACGGGCTGGTCGGGATGTTGTGCACCGGCAGCAAAGAGTGCAGAGCGCTCGGCGCAGATGCAAACCGGGTATGCGGCATTCTCCTGGTTGCAGCCTTCCACTATGGTGCCATCGGCAAGCATAAGTGCTGCTCCGACGTGGAAGTTAGAGTAAGGGGCATAGCTCTTGTCGGTTGCGAGGATAGCGCGCTCCACAAGCAGGCGCTCGTCGGCTGTAAGCTCGTCGGTCTGACATTCGGTGATGGTGTTAGTAATATCAAATGTGGTCATGTCAGTATCATTGTTTCAGCAGACGGTCTATCTCGTCGAATTGCCGTCCGAGGTTCAGATTGAGATAAATGCGGTATAGTGCCGGGGCCCATCGCTGCTTGTCGTCGGGAGCGAGCTGTCGGTAGCGTTCCATGTAGTGTCTGGCTTTCTGATATACTTTCCGCAGCTGCTTCTTCTGCCTGAGAGCGTCTAACTTGAGGGCTTTGTTCAGGTATGCGGTACCTGCTGTGTAGTATGGGTCTGGCAGTGAGTCGTTACGGGCAATGAGGGTGTCGCTGAGCGCTATGCACTCGTTGTAGCGCCCGAGGTTGAAGAGTGCTGTGGTCTTGGCAAAGAGAAACAGCTCGTTAGTGCTGTCGGCCAGTATCGCGCTGTCGGCCAGAAGGAGTGCCTTGTCGTATTGCTGATGGTTGTTGTAGTAGTCGGTCAGCCTTGGGAAGAAATAGCTGTTGTGCGGATAACGGCGAAATCCCTCGGCAAGTGTCTCCATGTAGAGTGAGTCGTCGTTGAGCCAGCGCCGAGCCTCGGCCATGTACTGAAGTGTGAGTGCCGCCTTGGTGCTGTCGGTGAGTGCGAGCTTGCGGTGGCGTAGCGTGAGCAATGGGTTCTTCAGGCGGTAGCCGCAGTAAGTGGCCCAATAGGCGGCCTCGGCCATCCGCTTGTCAGATAGGCTGCTGGCACTGAAGAGTGGCTGCTTCGTGCAGTCTATGTAGTGCTCGAAGTAGTCGTAGGCTTTGGCATATTCACCCTTGCGTGTGTGGTATGTTCCGCCGTTGAAGAGGTTTGGCCGCAGGGTAACGAGGCGAGCGGCGTTGTCTTTGCGGTATTCTGTGTCCACTCGTCCGCGCTTGTCGGGCTGCATGTCAATGGAGTCAAGTGTTTCGGCTATGGTGAATATGCGTCGTGCCAAGGCGAAGAAGGCTGCCGTGTCCTGCTTCTGCTTGAGATACAGGCGGTCGTTGGCTGCCTCGTACTGTTTTTCCACCGACTGCAGCCAGATGGCATAGATTTTCTTGTTGCCTTTGTTCACCGAGTCTTTCAGCAGCTTGGTCATGAGCTGCTCTGCCTGTTCCACGTTCTTTCCCTTCTTGAGTATGTCGCGCGCCTGACTTATCTCTTTCTTCTGGGCAGCGGCGTGGCAAGAGAAAAAGAGTGAAAGCAAGAAAGTGAGGAGAAAACTACGTGCTGTCATATATTATGGAATCAAATATGAATAATGTGAATAATCTTACTCACAAACACTGTTTAATACTATTGAAATACTCTGGATAGGATTATTCGCATTATTCATATTTGTTTCCTAAGCGGCAATGTTAGTTTCCGCCTACAATGGCCTCAAGCTCCTTGGCCTTCTCGTCGCCCAAGGAATAGTAGACCTGGTAGAGGGCGTATGCCCAGTTCACCTGAAGGCGGTCGGGGTCGGCCTCGCGCACCTTCTCCAGATAGTCCTTGGCCTCGGTGAGTATTTCCTTCACCTTGGCCACGTTTTCCTTGGTGAGCATGCCTGTCTTCTTGTCGGCGAGCTTGTCCTTAAGCTCAATGGCCTTCGAGTTGAGGCAAACACCTGCCTGATAGCTGGCAGCCACATAGGTGGGATCTATTTCAGCGGCTTTCTTGTAGCACTCCACGGCCTCGTCCCATTTCTGTGCGAGTCGGAGAGCCTCGCCCTTGTATGTATAGGCGAACTTGTTTTCCGGGTTCTTCTGAATTTCCTCCTCGGCCCATGCCTTCAGCTCATCAACAGAGGCGCTCTGGAGGTAGTAGTCGCCAATCCAAGCCGAGTAGCGGCTGTCTTCGGGGAATTTGCTGTTGGCCTCCTTCAGCATCTGAACATACTCAAGGGTATCGGCATGTGTCTTGATAGTCTCCTTCTTTGCGAAGACCAGGATTTCAGTGGCGTCCTTGGCCTTCTCGGGGTTCTCGGCTGCAATCTTGGCGTACTTCACCACGTTCGGCCAGTCCTTGGTCTGATAGGCAGAGAGGCTGGCGAAGTATGCAATCTCGTGGTAATACTGCTCCTTGAGGTCAATGCCGGTGAAGAGCGGGGCGTTGCAGCTCTCTACATAGGCGGCAAAGTCCTTGAAAGCTCCGGTGAAGTCCTTCTTGTTGTAGTCGAACTGTCCGGCGTTGATGGCATTGAGTCGTGCCTGCATGTAGCGCTGGGCGTTTGCCTGGCGGAACTTAGGCTTCACCTTTCCCTTCTCGTTGGGCTGGTTGTCGAACTCGTCGCACTTCAGCGCAGCTTCAAGAGCCGATACTATGGCATGGTTCATGCCAAGGGTGTCGTAGGGCTGGTTGGTCTTCTTCACTTGGTTCTCAAGCATTACAGCCTGTATGTCGGAGAACTGCTTGAAGTAGATCTCGTTCACCATGTTCCAGGCTGCTGCCTTCTCCTCAGCGGATGCTGCGTTCTTGGCAGGCTCAACGATTTTCAGGGCTTCAGCATACTGGCCTTTGTCCATCAGCTTCTTGGCCTCTTTCACTTCGTTTTGTGCTGTGGCTACCGTGGCAGCTGCTGCCATCAGGGCCATCATCATCAATTTTTTCATAAGCGTTAAATTATTGGTTTAAGGAATTGTTTGTTTCTGTCGGTTCGGCCTCGTCGGCTATCTCTGCCTCTTCCACGTCTTCCTCCTGGCTGGAGGTGACCTTGCAAACAGAGGCTATCGTGTCGTTCTTCTTCGTGAGGTTGATAAGCCTTACGCCCTGCGTGGCACGGCCCATGACGCGTACATCGGCCACCTTCAGACGAATGAGCACACCGCTCTTGTTTATTATCATGAGGTCGTTCTCGTCGGTCACCACCTTGATGGCCACCAAGCGTCCGGTCTTCTCGGTTATGGCTAGCGTCTTCACGCCCAACTTGCCTCGTGCGGTCTTGCGGTAGTCCTCAATATCAGTGCGCTTGCCGTAGCCATTCTCTGAGACAACCATGATGGTCTCCGTCTGCGGGTCGTTGACGCATACCATGCCTACTACCTCGTCGTCGCCGCCGTCTAAGCGCATGCCAATGACGCCGGTGGCAATACGTCCCATGTTGCGCACCTGGCTTTCGTGGAAGCGTACGGCGCGACCGTTGCGGTTGGCCATGAGTATCTCGTTCTTGCCGTTTGTGAGGCGCACTCCTACCACCTCGTCGCCTTCGTTGATGTTTAGTGCGCGAACACCGGCTGCCCTCACGTTCTTGTATGCATCGAGGCGGGTCTTCTTGATAATGCCCTGCTTGGTGGCAAAGACCACATAGTGGGTCTTGAGGAACTCCTCGTCGCCGAAATTCTTTATGCGGAGTACGGCGTTGATGGCGTCGTCAGACTCAATGTTGAGCATGTTCTGGATGGCGCGGCCCTTCGAGTTCTTGTCGCCCTCGGGAATCTCATAGCACTTCTGCCAGTAGCAGCGACCCTTCTGAGTGAAGAAGAGCAGCGTGTTGTGCATCGTGGCCGGATAGATGTATTCGGTGAAGTCGTTGTCTCTGTGACGGGCACCCTTGGCACCCACGCCTCCACGACCCTGTGCGTGGAACTCGTCGAGATTGGTGCGCTTGATGTAGCCCATGTGCGAGATAGTGATTACCACGGGGTCGTCGGGATAGAAGTCCTCGGCGTTGAACTCATGGTCGAAGGGAATGATTTCCGTGCGGCGCTCGTCGCCATACTTCTCCTTCACCTCCAAGAGGTCGTTTTTCATCACCTCCTTGCAGCGCTCGGGGTTGTCCAGAATTTCCTGCAGGTCGGCAATGAGCTTCATCAGGTCGTCGTACTCCTGGTGCAGCTGCTCCACACGCAGGCCGGTGAGCTGCGCCAGGCGCATGTCTACGATGGCCCTCGACTGCAGCTCGTCCAGCTCGAAGCGGGCTTCCAGGTTGCGCTGGGCGTCGCTCGGGGTCTTCGAGTTGCGTATTATGCGCACCACCTCATCGATGTTGTTCACAGCAATGATCAAGCCCTCCAGAATGTGGGCACGCTCCTGGGCCTTGCGCAGGTCGTACTGCGTGCGGCGGATGGTAACGTCGTGGCGGTGCTCTACGAAGTACTTCACACACTCTTTTAACGACAGCAGGCGCGGACGGCCTTTCACCAGCGCAATGTTATTCACTGAGAATGAACTCTGTAGGGCTGTCATCTTAAAGAGCTTGTTCAGCAGCACGTTGGCGTTGGCGTCGCGCTTGCAGTCTACCACAATGCGCATGCCCTGACGGCCCGACTCGTCGTTGACGTTGGCCACGCCCTCAATCTTGTGCTGGTTGGCCAAGTCGGCAATGTATGCCACGAGGTCGGCCTTGTTCACGCCGTAAGGAATCTCGGTCACAACAATCTTGTCATGCGTCTCGCCGCTCTCAATCTCAGCCTTGGCGCGCATCACTATGCGGCCGCGACCGGTCTCGTAGGCGTCGCGCACACCCTGCAGTCCATAGATGTATGCTCCTGTGGGGAAATCGGGGCCGGGTATGTACTGCATCAGCCCCTCGGTGTCTATGTCGGGATTGTATATGTATGCGCAGCAGCCGTCGATGACTTCGCCAAGGTTGTGGGTAGGCATGTTAGTAGCCATACCCACGGCAATGCCATTACCGCCGTTAACCAACAGGTTGGGCACCTTTGTCGGCATGACGGTAGGCTCCACCAAGGAGTCGTCGAAATTGTTCTGCATGTCAACGGTCTCCTTGTCCAGGTCGTCCATGATGTGCTCACCCATCTTCGACAGGCGGCACTCGGTGTAACGCATGGCAGCCGGGGAGTCGCCGTCCACGGAGCCAAAGTTACCCTGACCGTCAACAAGCGTGTAGCGCATGTTCCAGTCCTGGGCCATGCGTACCAGTGCGCCGTAGACCGAGGAGTCGCCGTGGGGGTGGTACTTACCGAGTACCTCGCCCACTACGCGCGCGCATTTTTTATAAGGTTGGGTGGAAACGTTGTTAATGTTCATCATGCCGTAGAGTATACGGCGGTGTACGGGTTTGAATCCGTCGCGCACATCGGGAAGGGCACGTGCCACGATTACTGACATGGAGTAGTCAATGTAGCTCGACTTCATCTCTTCCTCAATGTTAATCTTAATGATTCTGTCGTTGTCGAATGTCTGATCCATCAAATATGTGAACTATTTTTTAATGTGTACTGTACTATTTAGCTTTGCCATTTTCACGTCATTTTGCTTCTAAGGCCCTTTAAAGAGCTTCTGACGCATTTTTCAGCCCACAAAGTTACAAAGAAATTCTTATTCGCCAACCATCTTTTAAGCAATTTTAGGTAAAAACAGCTTTTATGTATGCTAACACCTCTGCGCAGCCTAATACCTCAGAGGGGATGTTAACGACAACCTAAACAACTTGGACAACATATTTGTGCCATTCGCCCGTGCACACTTTCGCCCGTCGGCAGTCTGATGTCCCAGAGGGGCATGATAGGAGTAGCCAGCCATACAGCAGTACCTCTGGCACGGCTGTATGGCTGGCTACCCCTATCTGATGTCTACGGCATCGTTTTCCCTATAGATGTGTATAGGTGTTTTGTAGAGACTTACTTCATGTATGTCCGCATATCCGCATAGTATCGGACATACATGAAGTAAGTCCCTACATTAAAACTCCCTATAAAGTTATCTGATGTTGACTGTCTCGCTCTCGAAGTTGCGTCCGCCCTGCATCCTTACTACGTAGAGTCCGGGCTGCACGCCGAGGTTGCTGACAGCGGCGCGTACCTGTCCGCGCTGTGCCTCGAACGAGCCTACGAACACACCTCCCACGGTGTAGACCGAGCAGCTTACAAGTTCGTCGGCTGACAGGCGACCGATGCCTGCCGAGGCGTCGTCGGTAACCTTCAGTATGCCTGTCTTGGCACTAACGCCGGAAGTATCCCAGTAGAGGCCGGCGGGCAGCTGAGGCAGGCTGAACGAGGGTGTGCCAGTGAACTGGTCGGTGGTCCAAAGCACGAACTCGTCGTTAAGATTCGGTGTGTAGTCGTCCACAAGCTCCACCTTTAGAGTACCGTTCAGTGTGAGCATGTCGGGCTGCAGCTGCGACTGCTTCTTGTCGCTGAAGATGAAGGTAAGCGTTCCGCCCTCTTTGACGGTGAGCATGCCAGTGGTGCGTATGTTGCCGGGGGTGGTCTCGTTGGCGTATGAGCCGCAGAGTTTCAGCTCGCCGCCGCTCTCTACGTTGACCTTTGCCAGACGTCCCTGTCCCACTATGCGTCCTGACTTGCGAACAGTGGTAAGGTTGTTGCCGTTGACGTAAGTAGCCAACTTGGAGTCGCTGAACGACACCACGCCGTCTTCAACCACCATTACTCCGTTGATCTTTCCTAATGTCATGATGGTCATCTTGCCGGCACCGCGCTTTATCAGGGGCGATGCAGACACGCTGATGGTACCGCCGTAGTCGTCCTTGCGCTCTGAGGTGACACCAATCTCAGTGGTCAGGAAGAAGTCGTCGCCGTTGCCGCCGAGAATCCAGTAGCCGGAACCTGTCAGCGTGCCAGCGCCGGAAACCTTTCCTACGGCAAAGTCGTTGCCGCCGTTGCTGCAGAGCACTCCCGACTGAACATTGAGCGTGGCATTGGGAAGGCCATACTTGTTCTGGAAGTCGAAGCCCGGCTGATAGCTCTTCTTGTTCTGGCGGTTCATCTTGCCCACGCTGACGGTGCCTGTGAACTGGCTCCAGTCGCCCTGCCAGTAGCAGCGCACACCGCCCGTGTACACATTGAACGTACCGGCACCTGTCAGCTTGCCCTTATAGACACCGCGGAAGGAACCGTAGAACGTGCCCTTCAGTCCCTGCTCCACCACGAAGTTGGAGTTGTTGGTAATGCCGGAGCCACCTTCCATGTTGGCTCCCCAGAGTGTACCGCCCTGGAACTCAACGGTGGCTGGCAGCTGGTCAATGTTGTTGTTGTCTACTGAGTTGACAGTTCCCGCCTTGACAATCAGCTTCGAGTAAGTGTTGCCTATGCCTGTCGACAGCGTACCTGCTCCACTCTTGGTGAGAACAGCGCCCGGACCCTTTATGCCCTTGTTGATGGTAAACGAAATGTTGGAGGGCACGTCGAGGGCTACATTGCCGCTGACGTTGAAGGGCTGGTCGGTTATGATGGGCTGGCTTATGCTGAGCGTTGCTCCGTCGTTCAGCGTGATGGACTGCTTGGCGTCGCCCAATGCTCCGTAGGTCATGCCGGTATTGTTGCCAAGAGCATTGACCACCACGGTGCCCCCGTTGATGGTGGTCGGGCCGAGGCGGTTCTCGTTGGTGATGGTGAGCCTGGCCTGGCCGTTCTTGGTGAGGGTGGGATTGCCAAGTATGCTGTCGCCCTGGAGCACGTAGGCCTTGGCATCGTTGTTGAAGGTGATGCTCTTTGGCGACACTGCGCCCTTGACATTCACTGTGGGCGATGCTGCCGTGTCATCAAAGATGATGTCGTCGCCAATGCCAGCGTAGTCGGCCACACCGTTGTTAAGGAAGTTCTTGGTGGTTGCCAAATCCCAGATATTGTTGCTTGATGTGCCGTTCCATACAACGGATGCCGGTTCGCGAATGTCGTCGATGGAGATGTAGAGCTTGCCATCCTCATGCTGCAGCACGAAGCGCTTTCCGCTGATGCCCTCCACGAGTATGGAGCTGATGTCGCCCGTTATCTCAGCCACATTGCCTAAGAGATGTTTTCCTGCAGGCACCTCGCCTGATGTGCGTATCTCAAAGACAGGAGTCTTGTACTTGGGTCCGAAATCCCACGTCTTGACCTCTATGGCGAGGGTGCTGGCGTTGAGCTGGTCGAAATCGGTGCCATTAACGTCGAACACCACGCGCGAGCCGAAGCCCAAGCTGAGCGTAGAAGCAGTGATGCTGCCTGTCTTGCCGTCGCCGCCGGGATAGATGGTGGCATTATAGTCGGCCTTCAGTCCTCCGAGGAACTTGCCGCCGTCGGATATGAGCGACGTGTGGCGGTTGAGCCATACAGGCGACGACTCCATGGTGCCATCGAACATCAGCGTGCCGTTCCACACGTTGGTCTCGCCGGTATGCTTCTCCACTACGTTGGGCAGCTCAAGTATTCCCTCACCCTGCTTCACTATGCGTGTGGCACCGGTGAAGGCACCGCCGGTAAGCTTTGTGGTGAAAGTCTCTACAGTGCGGGCTGGCGACTTGGGAGTAGCGTATGTTGCCTGCTGGGCACCGCTGCCCTTCACCCACGCGGGCGCGTTTACTGTTAATATATAAGGTGATGCGCCGTCCTCCACGGCAATGGTCTTGTTCTCATAGCCGGAAACGAGCAGGTGGTCGGTGGTGGTCCCGATAGAGCCTGTCACCTCGGTGCGGCCTTCTAAGATGAGGGGCGGCGGAGCCACGGTGATGCCCTCCAAATTGCCAAGGAAGAAGCTGGTGTGAGGGGGCTGGTTGTAGCCTACGCACTGCCAGGCCATGGCATTGCGGTACTGATGGTCGTTCCACAGGGTGTAGATGTCATAATCGGTGGCGTATGTCGTAACATAGATGCGCAAAGCCGAGTTGTCAGCCGTTCGCAGCACCATCTCCTCTCGCCAGTCGCCCAGTATGTCGCCCTGCGCCGAGGGGTTGCACTTTGTCCAGTTGTTTGATATGCCCTCGAAATTGGTGATGACCGAACCGCCCCATTTGAATATGGTGCCCGGGCGGTTGGCGCCGTTCTTCGAGTTGAATATCTCGTCGAGCAGGTCGCCATCCCAGTATATGCGGTTATTGAGGTTGGCATACGAGCCAGACATGGCATCGCCGTTGGTGTTTACAATCTTGTCGCACGACAGGCCGATGACTCCCGAGCTGACCGAACGGCCCTGGCTGCCGGGATAGAGGTCGGTGAAGTTGCCGGCCAGGGAGCGTCCGTCGTCGCCGCCGTCGCTCTTGCGGTAGTAGAGTTCGCCGGTGGTGGCGTTCCAGTAGCTGTTACCCTGTGAACCCTCCTGACAGGTGAATTGCTCCAGTCCCCAGCGGTAGGGGTCCAGGTCGCCGCAGTGCTGTGCGTCGCCGTGTCCCAGTCCTGTTGTGGCAAGGCCGTAGCCTGTATCGTCGAGTATCATCGAGCCATAGACAATCTCGTCGCGTCCGTCCATGTCTACGTCGGCTATTGAGAAGTTATGGAATCCGTTGCCGAACCAGGGCGAACGAGAATCGTAGCAGTTCCAGCGCCATGTGACGGTGAGCTTGTGGGTAGCGGGGTCCACGTCGAGAGCACAGGCCTTGTGGCGGGTGTAGCATCCGCGTCCGAGGAAGATGCTCGGCTTGCGTCCGTCAATGTAGGGTGCCCCGAAGTAGTGCTTCTGCATGCGGTGTCCCAGGTCTCCCCAGACGTTGGCGTCGCCCTTGGTCTCGTTGGCCTCGAACTGCGGAAGCGGGTAAGCTTCTGGAGTCCAGTTCTCAGAGCCGTCCCAGCCGTAAGGCTCGCCCGTCTCGCCGTTGAGATAGAGCAGGTACTCGTTGCCCACGCCCATATATTCGGGGCGGTCCTTGCCGTCGAAACCGGCCTTCATGTCGCCAATGTTGATGGTCTTGCCTGTGGCCGTATGGATAATCATGTTGTCGGCACCACGCATAATCATCTCTGCCTTGCCGTCCATGTCCCAGTCGTAGCCTATCATGTCCCACTGCTCGTCGGCGGCGGCCATGAGCATCGGGCCGAGGTCAATCCACCACAGGCGCTGGCCGTTGATCTTGTAGCACTCGTAGAGGTTGAAGTCGGTATGGTTAGATGCGATGCGCAGGTTCCCCTTGTTGTTGTTGCGCTTGACAATGAACTCGCAGACGCCGTCGCCGTCGACATCGGCCAGCGACACGTCGTTCAGAGTGTAGCCGCTGGTGGTGGTATCGCTGCCACCGCTGTTGCCTGCCACTGAGTTGCCAATAGTCTTGCCATCGCGGTTCACCACAGGCTGAACCTTAACGTCGAGCCAGGCATTCTGCCATGCCTGCACCTCGGCACTGCGGGGCTGAACCACCCCGCGCACAACAGCCTCGACGCTGTACTTGCTCGAAGCCGAGCCGCCCGCGTCCTTGTAGTTCGATGCCACAAGGTCCTTGGCCACCAGCGTTCCGTCGCGATACAGGTTATACTTTGTGTCGTAGTACTCTGAGCCGAACTTGCGCCAGCTAACCAAATAGGAGGTTCCCGTGGGTACGGCCACAATGCCACGGTCAATCTTGTCTGTCACACGCTGGGCGTGAGCTACGGCAGATGTCAGCCCTGCAAGGGCGAGAATGAGAAATAGTCTTTTCATTGTTTTAGTCCTTAGTAAATCCATTTCGGTGCAAAGGTACAAATAAAAACACAAATAACAACATAAATAAATAACTTAATTGCTGTAATTTTTGTCATTTGGCCAAGATTTGTTTTGAGGTTTACATATTAATTAGTAACTTTGCGCCCAGACTGACAAATACTAATTCAACTAAAACCAATGAAGAAGAAGAACTTTACCATGACATGTATGGTACTGGCTGCCATGCTGGCAGTGAATGCCCAGAACACACCGGTGTCGCAGATGGAACGGTTAGGACGCGGCGTCGTGGCTGTCCCTGCAAAATCGGGCAACGGCAATCTCGTCAGTTGGCGACTCCTTGGCACCGACGACCAGAACACCACAACCTTCGACGTGATCAGAAACGGCAACGTGATAAAGACAGGGCTCACCGTCACCAACTTCTGGGACACTGGCGGTAACAACTCGTCGACATACCAGATAGTAACACGGGTGAACGGAAAGGAAATGTCTACCACCGATGCCGTCAAGAGCTGGGGAAAGGCGTGGCTTAAAATTCCCCTCGACCGCCCGGCCACAGGCTCTCAGGGAGGCACATACTCACCCAACGACTGCTCAGTGGGCGACGTTGACGGCGACGGCGAGTACGAGATATTCGTGAAGTGGGACCCCTCGAACGCCAAGGACAACTCTCAGAGCGGAATCACCGACAACGTTTACATTGATTGCTACAAGCTCGACGGCACCAAGCTGTGGCGCATAGACTTGGGAAGGCACATCAGGGCCGGTGCCCACTACACACAGTTCCAGGTGTACGACTATGATGGCGACGGCCGCGCAGAGATTATGTGCAAGACGGCTCCCGGCTCAAAGGACGGCACTGGCAACTACGTGAACCAGGCAGCTACCGACGACAAGATAAAGGCTGCATCGAACACCAAGAGCTGGGTAAGCTCTGCCGGGCGCATCGACGGCGGACAGGAGTACCTCACCGTGTTCGAGGGCTTGACGGGCAAGGCCGTCCACACCATTGCCTACAACCCCAACCGCAGCGCGAAGTCGGAACTGAGCGAGGCTGCCGGCACCTTCAACTGGGATGACCGCAGCGGCAAGAGCGACTACGGCAGCTACGGCAACCGCGGCGAGCGATACTTGGCAGCAACGGCCTACTTGGACGGCCCCGACAAGAACCCCTCAGCCATCTTTAGCAGAGGATACTACACTTTCGCCTACATCTGGGCCGTTGACTTCGACGGGCAGATGCTGCACCCGCGATGGCTGCACCGCTCCGACTCTCAAACCAAGTACAGCGTGGTGAGCTACGATGCCGACGGCAAAGGCTCAACGCAGACATACACGCCGAAGGCACCGACAAGAGGCAGCGGAAGCCGCACCATGTACGGCAACGGCAACCACAACATGTCGGTGGCCGACGTCGACGGCGACGGGCGCGACGAGATAATCTGGGGGTCGGCAACGCTGAACAGCGACGGTACCGTGCGCTACGCAACAGGATTCGGACACGGCGACGCCATACACGTGGGAAAGATGATTCCTGGCAAGGAGGGCATGCAGGTGTTCCAGATACACGAGGGCAACGGCTACGGCTGGGACCTGCACGATGCCGACACAGGCGAGGTTCTATTCTCGGCCACAGGCTCCAGCGACAACGGGCGCGGCGTGGCAGCCCAACTTACGTCGAAGAGCCAGGAGTGGTGGTTCAGCTCTGCCAACGACCGCCAACAGCGCAGCAGCGTCACCGGCGCGGTGGCTTCTGCCAAGAGCGGCTCAATGAACTTCCGCATCTACTGGGACGGCACCACGCAGGACGCACTCCTCGACGGAAGCAAGGTGGACAAATACGTTGACAGCAGCAACAGCTTCACACGCTTAGTGACCTTCAGCAACCCCAGCTCCACCTGCAACGGAACGAAGAACACCCCCAACCTGCTGGCCGACATCCTCGGCGACTGGCGCGAGGAAATCATTCTCCACAGCGTGAGCGACAGCGAGACCTACCTCGGCATCTATACTTCAAACTACACTACCCCATACCCCGTCCCGACACTCATGCACGACCACACCTACCGCATGGCCGTGTGCTGGCAGAACACCGCCTACAACCAGCCGCCCCACCTTGGCTATAACCTGGCCGAGACCATGCTGCCCACCTTCTACGGCGACGGCTTTGCCATCGGCGACGGCGCAAACAAAGAGATAGAGGCATCGAGAGGAGCAGAGTTCCACCTTACTGTGCCTGTACGCAACGCCAAGGCCATACTCCTCAACAGCTCCATAATGCCCGACGGCACCAAGAAGAGCTATCTACCCCCCGAAGGGTTCACATGCGAACAAACTGCCGACAAGCGCAGCTTCACCATCTTAGGCACGCCGGAGATGGAGGGCGACTATGTGTTCAACGTCAAGCTGACAGGCCTGGGCGACGAGGTAGTCTACCAGTCGATAACCCTGCACGTTAAGACAGCCACCTTCGGAATAAGTGGCTTGGAGTCGGCAAAAGCAGTGAAGACCACCATCTACGACGCCGCCGGCCACCGCCGGCCCGCCACCAGCACCAACAGCCTGCCGAGAGGCATCTACATGGTTAAGGAGGAAACCGCCGAAGGCAGCATAACCCGCAAAGTGATAAAGTAAAAACATAAACGACATGAAACTAACCCAAAAAACAACATTGGCAGCCATGATGCTGACTGCAGCCATCACCGCAGCAGCACAGTGGACTCCAAAGAGCCAGATGGAACGCCTTGACCGCGGCGTGGTGGCCGTGCCAGCCATCCCCGGCAACTTCATCTCCTGGCGCCTGTTAGGCACGGAGAACAAAGACGCCACCAAGTTCACACTTTTGAGAAACGGCGAGACGATAGCCCAGGACCTGAGCGTGACAAACTATCTCGACCGCAATGGCGACGCATCCTCAGTCTACGAGCTGCAGACAACGGTCGGCGGCAACGTCACCGAGCGTCACGAGGACATCAAGCCTTGGGCAAAGAAGTATCTCTCGCTGAAACTCGACCGTCCGGAGGGAGGCATCCACAAGACCTGGGGCGACGACAAGAACCGCTCCAAGGGCACCAACGTGCCATACTCCTACTACCCCAACGACATGTCGGTGGGCGATGTTGACGGCGACGGCCAGTACGAGCTGTTCCTGAAGTGGGAGTCTACTCACGCCCAGGACAACTCATACAGCCTGGGGTACACAGGCAACACCTACATAGACTGCTACAAGGTGAACCAGCAGACTGGCTCGTATGAGCGCCTGTGGCGCATCGACCTCGGGCAGAACATCCGCGATGGTGCCCACTATACGCAGTTCATGGTCTACGACTTCGACGGCGACGGCCGCGCAGAGATGATGTGCAAGACGGCCACCGGCTCGAAGGACGGACAAGGCAACTACGTGAACCAGGCCGCTACCGATGCCACCATCAAGAGCCACGCCAACGACAAGGACTACCGCAACTCCAGCGGGCACATACTCAGCGGCCCTGAATATCTCACAGTATTCAACGGTCTCACCGGTGCTGCCATCCACACCACATGGTATCTGCCGGGCCGCGCCGGCACTGGCAGCAAGCTGCCGTCGGGCAACAATGCCACCGAGGGCGGCTCGGAGCTGGGCAAGGTGAGCACCTTCCCCAGCGGCTTCTGGGGCGACAACTACGGCGGCCGCTCCGAGCGCTTCCTCGGAGCCGTGGCCTACGTGAACGGCGCCGACAAGCCAGCCTGCGGCATCTTCTGCCGCGGATACTACACACAGGCATACGTGTGGGCTGTAAGCTTCGACGGCACGCGACTGCACACCGAATGGCTGCACGCATCGCCCACGGCGACACAGTCGCTGGTGTTCACCAGCAAGCCCGCCGAGGGACAGGTGGGCGTGAAGATAACCGTCGACGGCGACGAGCTGACACGCACGCCGCTGAAGACTGCTGCTCCCAACACGGGCGGCGTGAAGGCCTCGGACAGCAACGGCGGCATTGCAGGCAGCAACACACTCTACGGCAACGGCAACCACAACATCAGCGTGGCCGACGTTGACGGCGACGGCTGCGACGAGATACTGTGGGGAGCAGCAGCCCTGAACAACGACGGATACCTGCTCTATGCCACTGGCTACGGCCACGGCGACGCCATGCATGTGGGCAAGATGATTGCCGACAGCACCGACCTGTATGTCTTCGACGTACATGAGGAGAAGCTCAGCGCCGCACACGGCTCCTGGGACCTGCACAACGCACGCACGGGCCGCGTAATCTGGCACGGCGGGTCGGCAGATGCCGACAACGGCCGGGGAATGGCAGCGGCCATGACAGCCATGCGCGGATACCAGTTCTGGTCGAGCGACGAGCGCAACCCGCGTTCCGCTATCACAGGCAAGACCATCATACAGAAGTCGTGTGCGGTGAACTTCCGCATCTACTGGGACGGCACCTGCTACGACCAGCTGCTCGACGGCTCCTACCAGTACAACAAGGGAGCAGGCATCGATGCCGTCTGGGACCAGGCCAGCTACGCCAACCCTACCATACAGAAGTGGGACGGCTCGGCGTTCAAGGATGTGATAAAGTTCAACAGCACAACATACAACAACGCACAGACAGCCAACTACACCAAGGCCACGCCCTGCCTGCAGGCCGACCTCTTCGGCGACTGGCGCGAGGAGCTTATAATGTGGAACAAGAACGACTCTACCGAGATTATGATCTTCACCACCTGGACACCCACCACCTACGCCGTGCCCACGCTGATGCACGACCACACCTACCGCATGGGCATAGCCTGGCAGAACACGGCCTACAACCAGCCGCCCCACTTGGGCTATTTCCTTCCCGACTACATCAACGGCAAGATCGACATCAGCGGCGGAGTGGAGTCGCTGTTTACCGATGAGCGCACGCCCCAGCAGTTCTTCGACCTTCAGGGCCGCCGCCACGAAGCATTAAAGCCCGGCCTGAATATCATCAGGCAGGGAGGCAAGGTAATAAAGGTCATTGGGAAATAGGTAGTCAAGGGAGACTATACCTAATAGAAGAGAATCCTACCGTCGCCGGTTATTCCGGCGGCGGTCATTTTTATGCGGCTCTCCTTACCATTATTATAGAAGGTGGCGGTGAAGTGGCCCTTCTCGTCGGTCACGGCGTTGGGGTTCCAGTACAGCGTGCGGCGGTAGTCGGCAGGCTTCGAGTCTACGGGGCGCGTGCTGTAGTCGGGCTGATAGAAGTCTTCGGCCTCGTTGAAGCCGTGAAGGATGAGGTGGCGGTCGCGGAAGCTCACCTGCTTGCCGTCGTTGGGAATGGGCACCAGTTCCACGGTGGCGTCGGCAGAGTAGATGTCTTCCACCATGGTGGAGTCCTCTGTGCGTGGCTCATAGTCGGAATACACGCGTATGTCCTGCAACCTGCTGAGCTTCAGCTTCCTGTATACGGCCTGCGACGTGCGGTTGGCCCTGAACACTCCTGCCAGCTCGGCCTCGGAGGCATTGGTGCTCACAGGCGAGTAGTTCCTGTAGTATATGGCACCCTCTATGCGCCCGTCCACGCGGAACGAGTTGTAGCGGTTCATGTTGCCGTAGAGATAGCGGCACACCTGCACTGGAAACTGCCTCATGTCCACCTTGCCGAAAGACAGGCCGCGGTC
The DNA here is from genome assembly GCA_017449025.1 of Prevotella sp. GTDB lineage: Bacteria > Bacteroidota > Bacteroidia > Bacteroidales > Bacteroidaceae > Prevotella. The sequence goes on from JAFSKJ010000036.1 coordinate 34,516, forward strand.
GGTAATGTCGTTATACAGGTCATAGGCATCCACCACGTAGGCGGGCTTCTTCCAGTCAATGGCGCGTCGGCCGCGACGGTGTCCCTTCACGTTGACATTTTTCAGCTGGTGTACGTCGTTCTCCATCGACAGCTCCGACAGTGTGTCTATCAGCATTTCCTCATAGTAGTCGGGCTGGTGCTTCTCGTAGTAGCTGTAGTCGTGGGTGAACATTGGGAAGAACAGGTCGCGCTTGACATAGAAATCGGGGAAGGCATCCTCGTCGAGCACCTTGGCGTCTTTCCGCGAGGCCATGTTCTTCTGTATGGAGTCGTTCTGCTTGTAGGCTTTCATGTTCATGAAGGCATCGCCGTAGAATGGCGGCACCTCGAAAATGAAATGGCCGCCGTCCTGTGTCTTCTGCACCGAGCCAACAAACTGTCCGTCCCTGCCCACTTCTGCCTCAATAAGCACCTCGTGCTTCAAGTTGCCGTGGTTCACGCCTATGTTCTGGTTGGCATCTCCTATGGTGCCATACTCTATGGTTTCCAGCGATGTGTTGTCGTTGGTGGTGGGTTCGTCGGCTGTAGATATGAGTCCGTCGCCCTCCGTCTCTTCGGCCCAGGGGTCCACGTAGTCGGCCTGGCTGTTACCCCACACCTTTGCCATCATGCCCACGCCGTCCTGCCATTTACCCACCTCGTCGGGCTCCACCTCGTTTATGCTTAGCATCTTGTAGACCGTTCCTTCCACTGTCAGCGTCTTCTCTGGCTGGTATCTCATCTGCCGTGCAGTGTCGGCCATTTCCTCCCACTTGTACTTCCTCCAGCCCTGCACCATCATCAGCAAATCCAGATGGTGTCGGTGCTGCTCGTCGTCACGTTCGAAGTAGTGTGCCGGGCTTGCAATGAACCCCTTCAGCTCGCTCGACAACAGCAGGTCGGTCATTATGTTGCCGTCGTCGTAGGTCGGTTCGTCGGTGTTGGTGTCGCGTATTGACAGCGAGAAAACCGTTGGCTCCGTCACTCCCTGGCACTCCACGGGCAGCTCAATCTTCTCGTATGGAGCGTATGTCTTTGTGCGCATGATTGGTGCGCTGACGTTGGGCTTGTCCATGTCATGGTGGTTGACAAAGCAGAGGCGGTCGGCCCAGATGCGTCCGTCGTCGTCGAAGACGGTCACATCGTTCACTCCCGTCGGCATATCGTCCAAGGGCAGCCTCACCTCGGTAGTGGTCATAGCCTCCGTTCCCCTTAATCCTATCTTTGAGAAATGCACCAGCCTGCCACGGCACATCACTGACAGCCCGTAGTCTTTGTCGCCGGGCAGTCCCTTGGCTCTCAGCACCACGCTGCTGCCGTCTATTCGCATGGCCATTCCCTTGCTTTCTGCCTTGGGCAGGCTGATGGTGTAGTCCTTGCCGCGGAAGTTGAAGCGCGCTTTCAGCCTTTTGCCGTTGGGAGTCACAAGAAACGAGCCGCGCCCCATATAGTCGGTCTTAATCTCTGTGGTGCTTCCTGCCCCGCTGCCCTCTATCACTCCCTTTATGCTTACGGCGGCTCCATGCTGGTCGGTAGCCTCAAAGGCCACCCGGTTTTCCACGCCGTCTATCAGGTGTCCGCCTTCGGGAAAGAACGTCACCTGCAGGTTGTCCTTCTTCACCTTTGGCAGTCGGGTCTTCGGGCGCTGGTACATGCGGCGCGCGTCGTAGTCGCCATCATTCTCGGGCTTGCTGTAGATGGGCAACACGCGCGAGTAGAGGCCATCCCACATGCGGAAGTAGTCGGCGGCCATCTGCTTGCTGTAGAAGAGCCACGTGTCGTGTATGCTGTAGCGGTGGTGGCTAACGTTGAAGTTGAGCATCCATCGCGTGTAGGCGCGCAGTTCATAGTAGCCCGAATAGAGCGAGTCCTTCAGCTCGAACTGTCCGCAGGTGTAGCCGCTTGGCGACACCACGATGTGCTGGCGCTCCACCAACAGTCCGTCGGGCGAGAGCAGCTCCACGTAGAGTATTCGGCTCATGTCGGTGGGCTGCATATTGTCGGCCCTTACTACGTAGGCCTTGTACCACAGTGTGTCGCCCACAAAGTAGCAGGTGTTGTCGGTGTGGATATATACTTTCTCTTGTACCTGCGATACCGACGACTCTTCCAGAGCCGCGCGTATGTCATCGAGCGAACCGGCGCTGACGCCAAGTGCTGCCAGCGTTATATATATAAATAAGGTGTAAAAGCGCTTCATACGTCTTTAGTTAATTCTCGTTTTCTGTTTAGACGCACTTGCGCCCCAAAAGTTTAAAAAGCTGATGGCAATTGTCCAGTCTCTACTGCCCGGCTTACTTCATCTTCGGAATCCAATCGCTGCCCCATGAATAAAGGCGGCGCAGCCAGCGTGCAGGAAGGTGGAGGAACAGGCTCTGTTTGGCAGTGAAGCCCGTGCCGCAGGCTTTCATGTCGCTTAAGATGTCGTTGTAGAACGTGCTGGAGGCCCAGTCGTTCTTCCTGCATGACACAGCCACGGCAAACAGGTTTGTAATGCGGTCGGAAAGCATGTCGGCCATGAACAGCTGCCGGCAGTCTTCAGGAATGGAAGCCTTTCGCAGTTCGTTCAGTCGGTAAGAGTAGTCGGCTGTCCACACAAAGCTGTTGCTGGTGTGGTCGGCTCCCTTTATGTAGACGCTCTCGCGGACAATGGCCACAGGCTTTTGCGTGGCAAAAACCATCCTGAGCCAGAAGATGTAGTCCTCGCCATTGAAGATGTCCCTTGGAAGGTCGAAGACGTATGGCGTAAGCAGTGAGCGGCGGTAGAGGCTGCCCCAAGGCACTCCTATCGTGCCGTCTCCCCTGACAGCCAGGTGTCGGAAGTCGGGCATAGGAATAAGAGTACGCTGGTCGGAGGTGAGCAGGTGCCCATTGCCGAGCACAATGTCCACATCGTCGGAGGCCTTGGCGAGGAGCAGTGCAAGGGCATTGGCGGGCAGTGTGTCGTCGGCATCTACAAAGGTGACCCATTCGCCGCGGCAGCGTTCAACTCCTGCCCATCGGGCGGCGGAGCGCCCTCTGTTGGGCTGATGTACTACGCAGACGCCATCCTGCGCTGCGTAATGGTCGCAAATGCCGGCTGTTCCGTCGGTGCTTCCGTCATCGACAACACAAACCTCCACTCTTACTGCCGTGTTTGCCAATATGCTGTCAATACAGGCGGCTATGGTGTCGCCACCGTTGTACACTGGAACGACTACCGACACCTGTGGATGCTCAAGTGGCACTTTACGCTCGTTAAGTGCCACTTTACGATTCTGAAGTAGCATGTCCCTCATCTTCTGTGTTTCTCTTGAACTTTTTTATCCATCGCGACAGCACGGAACGGAGGTCCATCCGCTTGTCGAGCTGCACAAACGAAAACGTAAAGCAGACTGCTGTGACAGCAGCCATGAGCAGATAGCTAAGCAGCGCTGAGCCAATGAAGCTGAAGGCCAAGCACGCCAGTCCCATTGCCACGAGCACAATGATAAGGCGGAAGGTGGCTGCCGTCCAGGCAAAGCCGTAGCGCCAGCGCACAAGAACGGCACTGACAGCCACATCGACGACGGCAGAAAGCAGTGCCCCGTAGCCCAGGCCGTCGAGTCCCACAAAATAGTAGAAGAGGGCCATCAGCGCAAAGGTCTTCAGGTTGCACCATACTGTCTCCACCCAGAATATATACTGCTTGTCGCCCTTGGCGTAGGCAATGTAGTCCATGGGGAAGCACAGGGCCTTGAACACCGATGACAATCCTATGAACTGCACCATAGTCTTGATGGTCATGAAGTCGGAGCCTAAGAGTATGGTGATGATGAGTGGCGCGGTGAGGATGATGAGCAGCGAGAGGGGGGCTACGGTGAGCATCACTATCTCCGTCTGCTGGTTTACCAGCCTGAAGGCCTGCCGCATGCTGTTCTTCACAAGGTTCGACAGGTGGGGATAATAGTCGGTGGCCATTGCGGTGAAGACAATGCCGATGTACTGCAAGGTAATGACGTTTGCCGACTGATAGAAGCCCACGTCCGACACCGACCCAATGTTGCTGATGAAGGCCGAGAGCGAATAGGTGGTGATGGTGCCCACTATTGAGCCTACGGCCATCACTATTCCGAACAGGATGATGTCGTGGCCCTGCACCCACACCGTCTTCAGCGACAGCCTTGTGCGGCTGGTGCCTGCCTTGCTGTCCGCGTGGTAGGAGTATCGCCTTACGAAGATGAAGTAAATGGCGTTGACCAGAATCATTGCGGGCACTATGGCCTTTATTCCGCCAAAGTAATAGAGTGGTATGCTGAGGAATAGTCCGCATAACGGCGGTATGATGGAGCAGAATGCCAACTGCTTGTATCGCCTCAACCCCTGCATGATGGTTGTCTCGCCGGCTCCGAGCACACTGAACATCACCGAGACGCTGAGCATGAGGAACATGACCACATAGTCGCTGCTGCCGAAGGAGAACTCAGACATTAACGGCGACATGACAATGGTGAGCAGAAGGCCCGCTACCGCGGCTATCATCACTATGGTGCGCACCACCCTGATGGTGAAGTCAAGCATCTCATGGTCGGTCTGGTCGCTGGCCTGCGACACGCTGCGAACGGCAGAGATGTTGATGCCCATCAGGGCTATCTGCTGCAAGGTGTTCTGGGCATTGGTAATGAGCGACATCACGCCTATGCCGCTGGAATGGAGAATGGTGGCCACCAGTCGCCCCCTCACCATGTTCATCAGCATGTTCAGGAGCTGGGCACTGCCAAGTACGGCTGTGCTCGTCACTATCTTGCGGTAGATGCCTATGCGCTCCTTGTTGATGCTCATACTGGTTTTAAGTGATGCTGAACTCTTTCACCTCACACTGTCTGCCTCCTACCAAGGCCGCTGCGTATGGGAAGCCGCTGCGGAGCATTCCCGGACCTTGAAGCAGGAAGACGGCCTGGGCACGCGATATTATGAAGAAGTCGAGGAATGTCTTCTCGTAGTACTCGTAGTCAGTCTGCGGCTCATCGTTGCCTATGTGCGACACAACACCCTCTATGCAGTAGACAAAGTCGGCGGCGGCCTTAGCTGCCTGCTGCATCTTGGGGCTGTCTGAACACACCACCACACGGTGGTTGGGATATTGATGGTGTATGTCGGTTATCTGCTTGATACAATGGCATATAAGCTTGTCTTGCTCAACCTTGTGTAGAGGTTCGTTGTAGACCTCTTCGTTGAAGTCGTCGAGCAGATTGCAGAAGCGTGCTGACACGGTGACATAGTCGCCTCCAATATCGTTAACAATGGCCTGGAGGTCACGCTTAAGCCTGTCTGAGGGCTTGAACAGTTCGTGGAAGGCTGCTGCGAAGCCGCCGTCGTAGCAGTAGAGCGCGTTTGTGTATACGTGCTGCTGCTTTCCGGCGCTCGCCTCCACCTCGCTTTCCATCAGCTTCCTCTGCCGCTCTCTCACCTTAGGGCTGTCGAAAGGTGTGTCGCAGACTGTTATGTGGGTAAGCTTCTTGTCGAAGGTTATCTCATTGTCTGCCGGCATCCAGTTGTATGTGTTAGGTGCCAGATAGTCAGAGAGTTGAAAAGGAAAGGTGAAGAGAATCTTGAACGGCCTGTCGCCCATCTGCCTGCAGGTCATATATGTGCTTACTATGCCTCTCAGCCGGTCGACCAGCCCCCCACCCTTCAGGTTCCCGTTGTGTACGCATACCGTACATGTGGTGTACCCGTCGGAGCTGTTCGGAAGCATGTACGCAGGCAACAGCTCCAGGCGCATCTTGTTCTCGCTTCTCTTCCTGACTGTATTCCACAGATAGGCCTTAGGGGCTATTTTCCTCTTGGTCTTCTCTGCCAGGAAACGTGGCGAATACTTCAGTGCTAAGAGAGCGGTGAGCAGCTGGAAGCTGCAAAGGTTAAGAAACTTGAGGCGCTCACCTATGGACAGCTTACTGGGGTTGACGGTCTTGAAAGTCTTCCTCAGGTTTCTTACTATCAGGTCTTCAGCCCCTGCCAACTGCCGGTAGTTGCTGACGTAAAGTGCTGTCAGGCTGCGCCATGAATGGAACAGCCGCTGTTGGGTACGGGCGTACTCCTCGCTGTCGCGCCCGAAGGCCTGCTCCACCAGCGATAGAAGCTCCATGTTGGTCTGAAGCGGATGAAACAGCTTGGGCGATATGCTACGGGTGACAGACTGCGGGTGGTTCAGGTATGTGTAAACAGCAGACGAGAAGACCACCTTCTTTGCGTTAAGCAGATAGATGCGCTCGTCCACCTCGTCTGAATACATCCATATAGGCTCTTTCCTGTCTGGATAGCTCAGGTTTATCCAGTTCTGCCGGCGGTAGAGTCCGCCATTGCATCCTATGCTCCACTCCGGCACGGTCTCCCTCACCAGTTCCCGCCCGTTGTAAACGCGGCTGGTGTCTACGTGTGGCGCCGGCAAAGTGGTAATCACCATGTCGGTGATGAGGTCGACGAACACCATCTTCGGATATACTATCTCGGCACCCGTCTCGTGCATCCTGGCAAGCATTGTCTCCAAGTAGTCGGGCGAGATCTTGTCGTCGGCATCGAGAGGCAGTATGAGGTTTCCGCTCGACTCCACCACTGCCCTGTCGCGAGGCAGCTTGGCCGCGCCGCTGTTTTTCTGCTCAAAACACTTTATGCGCTTGTCGCTTGCGGCAAGCTCGCGCATTATGTCAGCTGTTTTGTCTGTCGACCCGTCGTTTACCACCACCCACTCCCAGTCGGTCATGGTCTGTGCACGCAGGCACAGGTAGGCATTTCTTAGGAAATACTCACCATTGAAGACCGGGGTGACAACAGAAATCAGGTCTTTCACTTCTTTAACTTCTAACATAATTTATATTAATAACGTCAAATAGCCCTGTTTATTTCCCTGCACAGCCACAAAAGTGTTAATGAACGTTTATCTGTCGGCTGTCTCAGTCTTTTTCTGTACTTTTGCATGCTCAAACTGTGCTATACCAATGAAATCTCAACAAACAAGCATAGACTACGACGCAAACTGGCTCAACGGCATAGCCTACGAAGTGGCTTTCTGGAACAATGTCTACCGATGGAAGCGCACATTTACAGGCATGATGAACTGGTCGCACTACGGCTCAGCCATCTGCCTGGAGGCTTTCGACGCCAACAGCTTCCTCACCGCAGCCGCCGACAAGCCCTTGGTGCTCGACGTAGGCTGCGGCATGAGCTACCAGACGGGGAGCCTGCTGAAGACCGACGGCGGAACGCAGCCCTTGGACATACGCTACATCGACCCGCTGGCACATTATTACAACGAGATACTTAAGCGCAGCAAACGACCCATGCCGCCCATTGAGTTCGGCATGCTGGAATACCTGTCGGCATTCTACGAGCCGGAAAGCGCCGACCTTGTCATTGTGCAAAACGCCCTCGACCACTCGGCCCGCCCCATGAAAGGCATTGTCGAGGCCATGCGTGTGCTGAAGGTGGGCGGGGTGCTGTATCTGAACCACCATCCCAACGAGGCAGAGACAGAGCAATACAAGGGCTTCCACCAGTATAACATAATAGACGACAACGGCAAGCTGCTCATCTGGAACAAACACGAGAGCCTGTCGGTGGGCGACACCCTCAACGGCTTTGCCACGGTTGAGACCATACGCTGCGAGAACCAGCATGTAGTAGCCATCTTACGCAAGACAGCCAACGTGCCAGAGTCGCTGTTGGAAGACAACAAGGACAAGAAGGAACTCTGCCTGCTGATGATGCAGTGCCACAAGCAAGGCCACAGCCTGCGCAGGCTGCTGGACTACAAGTTCGACTACTGGAAGTTCAACACCGTGCAGTTCTTTGTCCAGGCACTGCCCTGGGGCGTAAAGATGAAACTGAAGAAACTTATCAAGCAGGCATGAGACTAAGCGTTATTGTTCCTATATATAAGGTAGAAGACTCGTTAGACAGATGCGTCAGCAGCATAGTGGCCCAAAACTGTCCCGCAACGGAGATAATACTCGTAGACGACGGCTCACCCGACAGCTGCCCTGACATCTGCGACCAATGGGAACGACGAAACGCAAGCATCCGCGTCATACACAAGGCCAACGGCGGACTGAGCGATGCCCGCAACGCAGGCATACAAGTGGCCAAGGGCGACTACATCACGTTCGTCGACTCCGACGACTATCTTTCGCCCGACACATACACTCCGCTGATGGAAATGCTCGAAAGCATGCCTGAGGCCGACATGCTGGAGTATTCCATATCAATAGACAACGAAAGCCACAGCCTGCCGCTGACCATGCCGGACAACACACACAACGGCTTCAAGGCATACTGGCTCGACAGCAAGGCTTACCAGCACTCCTACGCCTGGAACAAGATTTTCAGGAAAGAACTATTCGGCAACGTTATGTTCCCCGTGGGGCGCGTGTTCGAAGACATTCACACGTTGCCCCAGCTGCTCAGCCACTCACACAAGATCATCACTACGAGCCGAGGATGCTACCACTACTGCATCAACAGCAGTGGAATCACCACCAACGCCAAGGGTCAGCAGTGGACCATGCTGCTCGACTCACACGTCTCAATACTCAGCAAATGGTTCCACGGGAACACACTTGCCGAGGAGACATACTACATGCACGTTCTAAACATACAGCTCTACACCTACGGCCTGACCGCCACCCCACCCTTGCTCCCTAACTGCCACATCAGCCACCCGCTCTCACTCCAAGGCTGGATTATGAAGACAAAGGCACTGGCACTAAACATCTTAGGAATCAACAATCTATGCAGACTCTACCGAACAACACAAAGGATTCTCAGACTCCGCTCATAAGCTTCATACTGCCTTACTACAACGTGCCCGTAAGCATGCTCAACGAGTGCATAGAGAGCATAAGGGCACTGTCGCTGGGCAAGGAGGAGCGCGAGATAATCATTATAGACGACGGCTCGGACGAAAGCCCCATCAACAGTTTAGAGCACCTTGCCGACGAAATCATCTATATCCGACAGTCGAATGCCGGCCTGGGCGCAGCACGCAACAGAGGCATGCAGGTGGCTTCAGGCCAATATCTGCAGTTCATAGACTCCGACGACCGCCTGCTGCCCGATGCCTACGAACAGTGCCTCGCCATGCTGCGCAAGGCAGACACCCCCGACCTGATAATGTTCAACTTCATAAGCAGCGAAAACCTACCACACCTACCAAACCTACAAAACCTACAAAACCTACCAAACCTACCAAACCTACCAAACCTACCCACCGGAGCCGAATACATGCTCCGCCACAACATTCACGCCACAGCCTGCTGCTACATCTTCCGCCGCGCCATTCTCGGCGGACTGCTGTTCACACCGGGCATCTACCACGAGGACGAGGAGTTCACGCCACAGCTGCTGCTAAGGGCCGAGTCAGTGGCAGACACCGGCGCACAGGCTTATTTCTACCGCAAACGCACCGACTCAATAACCACAGGCACTGGCATCAGAAAGACTGTGAAGCGGCTGGAAGACACACGGAAAGTCATTGCCAAGCTATCGCTTACTGCCGACACCATGCCACCCATAGAGCGACAGGCAATGCAGAGACGGGTGGCACAGCTGACAATGGACTACATCTACGGCATAATCATCCAGACCGGCAACCGCCACTACCTTGAACGAAAGGTAGACTATCTGCGGCGCAACGGACTGTTCCCCCTGCCCAACCGACAATACACCATGAAGTACAGATGGTTCCGTCGACTGTCATCCACCTACGCAGGGCGGACACTGCTCATGCGAATACTACCCCTAATGAACAAGGAACGATGAAAATACTGCTAATGGGTGAATACAGCAGCCTGCACTCCACACTGGCTGAAGGGCTGCGCACGCTCGGCCACCAGGTGACCGTGGTCTCCAACGGCGACTTCTGGAAAGACTACCCCCGCGACGTTGACGTCAGCCGACCCGAGGGCCACTTCGGCGGACTCAGGCTCTTGGCGCGCGTGGTCAGGCTCCTGCCCACATGGCGGGGCTACGATGTGGTGCAGCTCGTCAACCCGATGTTCCTCGAACTGCGCGCAGAGCGACTGTTCAGCATATACCGATACCTACGGCACCACAACCGCTGCATTGTTCTCGGTGCCTTCGGCATTGACTGGTACTGGGTGCACACATGCTCCACTGAGATGCCACTGCGATACAGCGACTTCAACTTCGGAAAGACTCTCCGCACCGACAAGCCTGCCGTCAGAGAGCAGGCCGACTGGATAGGAACAGCCAAGGAGCGACTAAACAAAACCATTGCCGAAGACTGCGACGCCATAGTCACATGCCTCTATGAATACGACGTATGCTACCGGCCACACTTCCCACAGAAAACCCACTTCATCCCCCTGCCCATAAAAATCACGCCGTCATATAACCCCAGCAATCCCATTAGCCCCATCAGTCCCATTAGCCCTATAACTCCCATTAGCCCCATCAGTCCCATCAAGCTCTTCATAGGCATCAGCCGCGGCCGCTCCGCCTACAAGGGCACCGACATAATGCTTGAGGCTGCCCAAGCCATTGCCAAACGCTATCCCGACAGGATAAAGGTGGTAAAGGCTGAAGGAGTGCCATACCATGATTACCAAAGACTGATGGAGGGCAGCGACGCACTGCTCGACCAGCTATATTCCTACACTCCCGCCATGAACGCCCTGCTCGCCATGTCGAAGGGTATCATCTGCATAGGCGGCGGAGAGCCGGAAAACTATGAAATAATAAACGAGCATGAACTGCACCCCATCATCAATGTCGAGCCTAATTACGAGAGCGTCTGCCAACAGCTTGAACTCCTCGCCCAGCATCCCGAAGACGTTCCGCAACTAAAGCAACAAAGCCGCGAATACGTTGCCCGACACCACGACCATGTCAAGGTGGCCAGACAATACGAACAACTCTATCTCTCACTACTAAACCAGCCCACTTAGCCCCATGAACACCTATTATTTCGTTTTCTGCAAAGACACCCTGTTGCTCCAGCGCCCCCTTCCAAACCAACAATACCCTTCCGCCTACACCATCCCCTGCCAGGAAGAGCCACCCGTTGCCCTCAAGCCCTGGACCACGGTGCTCAACATCACGCCGTTTCCCGACGGCACACCCGTCAAGGCCTACGCCATAGACAATCCCGTTACCGACGACCCGCGCTATGAGATGTGCGGCCTGCGAGCATCCTACAACCTGCTGACAGAGCCGCTCTACCTTAAGGCCGGCAAATGCGCCGAGCTGCTCTACTGGGACAGCACCACCCGCTTCTGCGGCGTGTGCGGCGGGCAGATGCGTTTCCACACCGACATCTCCAAGCGCTGCTCAGAGTGCGGCAAGGAAGTATGGCCGCAGCTTTCCACAGCAGTAATAGTGCTAATCCACCGCGGGCCAGACGAGGTGCTGCTGGTGCACGCCAGAAACTTCAAGACCGACTTCTTCGGCCTCGTGGCAGGATTCGTAGAGACAGGAGAGACACTCGAAGAGGCCGTATGTCGCGAGGTAAGCGAAGAGACAGGGCTAACCATTAAAAACATACGATACTTCGGCAGCCAGCCCTGGCCATACCCCTGCGGACTGATGGTGGGCTTCCATGCCGACTACGCAGCAGGAGAAATACACCTGCAACGTAGCGAGCTGTCGAAAGGAGCCTGGTTCCACCGCGACCACCTGCCCCACATTCCCGAAAAACTCTCCATAGCCCGCCGACTCATCGACGACTGGCTATCGGCATAGTACCCTTCGCTCCGTACGAGATAAGCAAAAGCTACCTTTGTAAGTCAATTGAACACCATTAGTACAAAGCACAGATGGTGATACAAAATAAGTTAATACACGACACCAATTATTGGTAATTCAAAATAATATTTGTATATTTGCAGCCACTTAACAAATCACGATGAATACCAAAATGAAAAAGATTATCTTGACAATTGTCGTGGCCATCATGACCACCGTCGGTGCTACTGCCGCCGACACACTGACTGTGCGTGTAAAAGGCATGCGCTGCGAAGAATGTGCTCACAAGGTGGGCAATGTTATCAGGAAGAACGCTGGCATACAGGGGGTGGACTTCAATATTGAGCGCCGCACGGTGACCGTGGCCTACGACGGCAGCAAGACTTGCGCAGACAGCATAAAGTCGGCATTGGCAGCAACAGGGCGCTACAAGTCATCGCCATACAGCCCCACTGACACCATAATGCGCGGGATTGGCCTGAGGCTTGACGACATGCACTGCATGAAATGCGCCAACCGCGTCATCCAGCGCGTTGGCGGCATGGAGGGCATAGACAGTGTGGCTCCCAACCTGGACAAGCACTATGTGTTCATACGTTACGACGCCAACCGCACGTCGAAAGGCGACATCAAGGAGGTGCTCTCCGGCATGGGCTTCACACCAGTGAACTACTACACAAGCAACAAGATTGACTACGCCTACTTCCTTATTCCCGAGGACAAGGTCAACGACGACACCCAGGAGACGGCCCTGGCCCTCGACGGCGTGGACGATGCCCAGGTGTGTGCCCGAAACAAATCGCTGGCCATTACCTACGTGAAGGAAGAGACCAGCGAAGAGAAACTCATCGAGGCTCTTCAGGCTTCCGGCATAGCAGCCAAGCTTCCACCCGCCCATGTGTGTGACGAGAAGCAAGAGAATAGCGCCAAATAGGAAGAAGGTTGTCTGAAACAGTTTCTCATAGCCGATGACAATACATCATTATTCATTCAGGGCACTGTGGCTACTGATGCTGACCATACTGCCTGCAACAGTGTTGGCACAACATTCCATCAGCCTGACGGTGACGGAGCGTGACACACGCGAGGCAGTGGTCATGGGAACAATCAGCGTGCAGCCCACAGGAGCAATGGCCGTTACCGACATTAACGGCAAGGCCACCATAGGCAACCTGCCCAAGGGCGACTACGTGGTTCAGGTGAGCTACGTGGGCTACGAGACCCTAAGCCAGCGTGTACACCTTGAACGCGACGTGCAGCTTAAGTTGCAGCTGACGCCCACCAACCTGTCGCTGAGAGAGGTGACCGTCACGGCCAAGCAACGCGAGAACGGAGCGTCGACGAGCAGCGTCATAGGCCGACAGGCCATAGACCACCTGCAGGCCACCAGCCTTGCCGACGTCATGCAACTGCTGCCCGGACAGCTCATCGACCGTCCGAACCTGACCCAACAGCAGGGACTGCAGCTACGCACGCTCCAGAACAACTCCACCATGGCATTCGGTACGAGCATCGTGGTCGACGGAATGCCAATGTCGAACAACGGCGACGTGGCCCAGGGCACCTTCTCGTCGACAGCCTTCACCGGAACCGACCTCAGGCAGGTGTCAGCCGACAATATTGAAGAGGTGGAAGTTGTTAGGGGCATACCGTCGGCAGAATATGGCGACCTTACCTCCGGCCTTGTGGTGGTACACTCAAAAGTGGGCATCACCCCATGGCAGGTGAAGACCAAGATAAACCCCGGCCTGCAGAACTACAGTGTAGGAAAAGGCTTCTCCCTTTCCAAGGCAGGCATTGTCAACGCCAACATAGACTACGCCAAGGCCTGGGGCGACCCCCGACAGAAGACCCGCTCGTTCGACCGCTATACGGCAAACGTAGGCTGGGGCATAGACATCACTCCCAAGCTTCATGCCAACACCAAGATACGCTTCATGCAGGCCAAGGACTGGAGTGGCAACGACCCCGATGCCATTCAAGACGGCACGGAGAACAAGTCGAAGACCACAAGCCTCGGCATCACACATAGCGGCAAGCTGCAGGCAGACAAGCCGCTGATGCGCTCGCTGAAGTACACCCTTGGACTCACGCTCGGCCAGACCGACAACGCCACCACCAGTTTCGTGGCAGTCTCCAGCGGTCTGCTACCCATACTTACCGCCCGTGAGACTGGCTACTACAGCGTGCCTTGGAAAACCACGTCGTATCTGGCCACAGGCACCACGGAGAGCCGTCCCGGCAACCTGTTTGCCAAGATCACCGACGACTTCTTCTATCGTAAGGGCAAGACAGTGCAGAGCTTCAAGATTGGTGCCGACTACCACTACGACTGGAACTCAGGCAAGGGCTACTACAACGCCAATGACAATGAACCGCTGCGCCCGAACGCCAACGGACGGCCACGCGCCTTCAGCGACATTCCAGGGCTGCACCAGTTGTCGCTCTTCGCCGAAGACCAGTTCACCTATAATATAAATAAGGTGAACCGCCTGAGGGTGAACTTCGGACTGCGGTTCACGGCCATGCAGCCTTTCAGCGACCTTGCCACCACAGCCCTTTCGCCGCGACTCAACGTGGCACTGACCGTGGCCAAGTGGTTGGACATACGCGGCGGCATAGGCCTTAACTCGAAGACGCCGGGCCTGAACCACCTCTATCCCGACAAGAAGTATATAGACGATGTGGTGGGCAACTACACGCTGACAGACCCCCCGGCATATTACACACACACCGAGTTCTACGACGTGAAGCGCTCAAAGGGACTCAAGAATGCAACCACCACCAAGGTGGAGGTGGGAGCAGACATAAAGCTGCCCCACGGCAGGAAGCTGAGCCTGCTGGCATATCAGGACCGCACCCCCAACGGCTTTGAGAACGCCTCCGACTACTTCACCTACACATACAACCTGTTCAGCGACACCCAGCGCCCCGCCATCGTCGGCGGACAGCCAGACTTTTCCACGGGCTACGCCTACCAGTTCGTATGCTTTGCCACCACAGGCCAGCTTGCCAACACCGACAAGACCGTAAACCGCGGCGTGGAGGCAGACTTCGACCTCGGAGAGATAAAGCCCCTGAAGACCAACCTCTATTTAAGTGGAGCCTGGAACGAGACCAAGACCAACTGGAGCACATGCATGAACACCAGCAGCGTGCCTGCCTCACTGCTGGCCGGAACCATATATGCCGGGCGTAACATCTCACCCGTGCGCATTGTCTATCCTTCGGGACTCGACTATACCAGACTGCGCCGCTTGGTGACAACGGTGAGAGCAGTCACCCACATACCCCAGCTGCACATGGTGGCATCGCTGACGGCACAGGCCATCTGGCACAACTCCACATGGAGCTACACTGCCGACAAAGACCCAATAGGATGGATTGACTCCGACTTGAAATACCACGACATAAATGAGTCGCCGACAATTACGTTCAGCGGAGGGCAGATTGCTACCAACGACAAGGCACTGCAGCTGCGCTACACCGACAACGAGCCAAACAAGTCGCCCACCACGTGGAACCTATCGGCACGTCTCACAAAGGAGCTGGGACGCGTGGCCGCCCTCTCACTCTTCGTAGACAACTGCCTCTTCTACGAGCCATACCTCAAGGGCAACAACACCTCTACGCTGTCGCAGCGCAACACCGGCAAGTTTGCCTTCGGCGCAGAACTGTCTGTCAACCTTTAGGAGATTAACAAGAACCCGACAAAACGAGAGACTGACAAAATGAAGAACATAAAGAACACCCTCTGCCTGATGGGCTGCAACATTGTTGCCGCCTGCCTCCTGTCGTGCATCGACTACGACGATGCCACACACGAGACCAGCGCCCGCATACAGCTCGCAATGCCTGCGGAATTCGCTTTCAGCAGTGAAGGCCTGCAGGGGCATGAGGTGGTGATGATGCAAGGCGATAAGCGCATGACTGCCGTCACCGACGCCAACGGCGTTGCAGCGTTCACGGGAATAATACCCGACGTCTACGACATCTCATGCTCGTGGGAGATTACCGGCGACGACTACCTGAAGCTCACCGGCCACGAGCTTGACGGAGCCACCGGATGCACCATATCCGGCTCGCTCAGCAACCACCTGATACGCGAGGAGCAGACAATACAGCTCAACACCAACCTGGCCATCAACCGCGACATACTAATAGGAAAAGTTTACTATGCCGGCTCAAAGGACAACAACAACCGCACCTACCAGCCGGGCAAGTATCTGGAACTATACAACAACGGCAACAACCCCGTGGATGTGAGCGGTTACTACATTGCGCTGATGGAGAGCGAGAGCACACAGCCCTATACACTTGAGAACCTGCATGAGGCCTTCGCCGACTCTGTGGTGCTGGCAAAGCAGGTGTTCCGCATTCCTGCAGACAAGCCCTTCATGGTTGCCCCCGGAGGCACGGTGCTCATTGTGAACAGCGCCACCGACCACAGGGACAACAACGACATGGAGAACGACCTATCCGATGCCGACTTCGAGGCCAAGGACACCCAGGGCAAGACGCAAAACAACCCCGCCGTCCCAGCCCTTGAGCTGATCTACACCATTTACCCCTCCATCTCCAACATGAACCTGGTGCAGAACGGCCTCTGCGCAGTAGCCATACTGCGCACCGACGAGGATGTCAGTTCGTGGGCACTCACCTATCCCTACGGCAAGACCAGCGGCAATCAGTTTATGCTCATACCCAAGCGCACCATCATCGACGGCGTAGAAGCCCTGCCGAACAAGACCACGGGCATTGACGTGTCAATAAAAAGGCTGCTGACCGACATCGATGCTGGCTATGCCCACATCGAGGCCCGCTCCGGATGGACAGGCGAGGTGATCTGTCGCAAAGTCAGCGAGAAGACGAGTGCCGACGGCCACAAGCTCCTCATGGACACCAACAACTCGACCAACGACTTCTATTACTCCACAACCATCAAGCCAAGGGAATATTAGTTTCCTTTTCGCCACTGGACAATGCGGAGAGAACAGAGAAGAGTGAAATGTAATAATGCAAACAATGAAAAAGACAACGTTAGATATGAACAGCAGGTGGATGCTTCTCATGGCAATGTTCTTCATTCAATGTTCACTGCCAGCAAGCAGAGCCGTGGCACAAGAGGCACACTACCGTATGGCCGATGCCACCCAGCTGTGGCGGCTCACCGACCACGCTGCCGCCCTTGCCCTCGACTCCAGCGAGAACCGCGGTTACGCACAGTTCGGCGTGGAGCATCGTGGCGGCGACTATCACCGCGTGCAGGAAGGCGGCATGCGCAACCAGCTTGAATTTCTCACCGAGCGCTACCAGCGCATAAGCCAGTTGCTCGTGGGCTATGGCAAGTTCCGCTTCGATATGGACCGAACCAAGGAGCGTGCGTGGTGCGATGTGGCCAGGCCATACAACTCCAACCCCTACTTCGCCGGAAGCAGTATCAAGGGCAAGTACGACACTCAACAGTTCGACCTTACCGCTGCTGTGGGAACAATTCCCTTATGGGGAGTGACAGCAGGCCTGCGGCTCGACTACAGTGTTGCCGACCTCAGCCGACTGCGCGACCCGCGCTCACGCTCAGAGCTTCTCGACTACAAGCTCACGCCCTCACTGTCATACAGCTCCGGAACAAGTACACTGGCACTCAGCGGACACTACGAACGGAGGAAAGAGAAAGTGCCCTCGGTAAACACCGTGCAGCAAGACCCGAACCTCAAGTACTACCTTATGAAGGGAATGGAAGATGCTATCGGCATGACTGGAGGCTACAGCGGATATTCGCAGGAGTGGGTGGACCACCGCTTTGGGGCTGCCCTCAGCTACGGCTACAACAACGGCTCCATGAAAAGTGTAAGCACGGCCAGCATAGAACGTGGCTCGGAGGACGTGTTGGGACAGTACAAGTACCAACCGGGACACTTCGTAAGCTACGCCTACGGCATAGAGTCGCGCAACCGACTCAGCGGCAAGAACATCCTGCACGCCATCGACCTGTCGCTCAGCTACCGCCAGGCCTACGCCGACGAGTACCGCCAGCAGCTGCTGCAGGAGCGCGACTCGGAAAAGGGATATACCAGCTATCATTACGAGACGCTCATCACCTTCAAGAAACGCTTCCAGGTGAAGCAGCTCGCTGCTAAGCTGCACTACAGGATTAACGGCACCGACGGCGACGCCATGAAAAACTACGCCGGCGTGAACGTATCGTACAACGACGACCAAGACAAGCACCTGCTGCCAACATCAAGCCAACAGTACAGCCATCTCGACCTAACGGCCGAGGGCGGCACCTCGCTCCTCGCCAACCGCCGCTTGTGGATCGACGCTGAGGCTGGATACCACATCTCCACGAAGGCCGACCTCCAGCTCGCCGATGCCACCACCGACTACGCTGTGAATGTGCTGCTGGCAGACCTGCCATACTATGAGGCAGACTATTGGCGGGCAAACTTGGCAGTCACCTATCAGTTCCCGGTGAAGTTGAAGGGAATGGAGAATATGTGGTTCGTCAAGGCATACGGCAAGTACCTCGGCACCAACAACTCCCTCAACACCTCTACCGTTGGTCTCGCTTTCGGACTATTCTATTAACTCATTAACATAATTAACATGAAAGATTCTACAACTACAAAAACGCTGGCTATCATCGCCGGTTTGTTTATTACTACAGTTAACGCATTAGCGGGCGACGGCACGAAAGACAATCCCTACACCGTTGCCGAGCTGAACGCACAGAAGGATGCCCTCGCCGCCAACGGCAATACCGTATGGGTGAAAGCCGACCTGAAAGGACTTGGTGAAGACGGTTCGCTCACCGACAACAGCGATGCTGAGGTAGACGGCAAGACCGTAAAGCGCATGGCCGGACTTTTCGGCGACGCTACGGACAGTTTCGTGGCCTACAGCTGGCAGATTCTCGGACAGATAGAACTCTCGGACCTTTCCAACACCAAGGATCTGCTTATTGCCCTCACCTATGGCACCGAAGGCCATCCGTCGGGAAACACTGCCAATCCGCAGTATGCCTCCAACGAGGAGCCTACAACACCCCACTTCTCGCTGGCTGAGGTTCAGGGAGCCTTGACGCTGAACATTGCCAACGGACTGAGAGGCTACCATATTCCAAGTAGCTACGTGGTTCCCGACAATGTCATTGCCGTAAAGATAAGTGCCGGTTACTCAACATCCAAGGGTGCGTATGTCAACTACACCAACTTCGAACCAGGCATAGTTACGCCAAAGAACACAGCAGTGGTGCTGATGGCCAAGCCCGGTTCATACAACTTTACACTGACGGCAGCACTCAACGAGCAGACCTTGTCAAACGGCAACGCCATGAATGCAGGAACACAGGCAGGAGTAAATGCCGGAACCACCAAGAACCGCGCACGCTTCCGCTTCGTTGCCGACGGCACCAAAGCCGGCTTCGAGCGCAACAGCGACGAGAACTGCACTGTCACCCTACAGTCGAAGGACGAGATCTACCTGCAAGTGAATTCCGCAGAGAACAACTTCTGGGGGAATTATGCATGGGAAGACAGCGACAAGAAGTGGATTACATGGGGTGGAGGCTCATACACTGCCGGCATCAACGCAACAGAAATGGAGTCTGATGAGCCAAACACTGTTTTCGACCTCTCCGGGCGCAGCTCAATTAAACCTTACAAAGGCATTTACGTCAAAGGAGGGAAGAAAGTAATTATAAAATAACACAGCAATGAAGAAAAGCATTTTTGGCACTGCTGCCATCTTAGCCCTGGCAGCAACAATGATGAGCGCATCGCCCAAGGGTGACGACGCCGTGATGACAAAGGAAGACGGCATGTACGTCGTCAACACCACTACACTCGGCAAGAACATCACTGGCTATGTTGACAACACGCCCGTGAAGGTCTACATCAAGAAAAACAAGGTTGTCAAGGTAGAGGCACTGAAGAACCAGGAGACCCCAAAGTATTTCATAAAGGTGAAGAAACAGCTCATAGACAAGTGGAACAACCTCAAGGTGAGCGACGCACAGAAACTGAAGGTCGACGCTGTCACAGGAGCCACCTTCTCGTCAGACGCTCTTGTCAAGAATGTGCAGCTCGCCCTTGAATATTATCAGAAACACAAGTAACATGGAAGTGAAGACAGTAGGCATAGCCTGCGACCACGCCGGCTACGCATTGAAACAATTCGTGAAGAAGTATCTCGAGGAAAAGGGATACGAGTATAAGGACTATGGCACCTACAACGAGGACTCGTGCGACTACAGCGACTTCGGTCACGCACTGGCACGCGGCATAGAGCAGGGAGAGGTGTTTCCGGGCATTGCCATCTGTGGCAGTGGCGAGGGCATCAACATGACCCTGAACAAACACCAGGGCATACGCGCCGGCCTGTGCTGGATTCCTGAGATTGCCCACCTCATACGCCAGCACAACAATGCCAACGTGCTGGTTATGCCCGGACGCTTCATCGAAGAGGACATGGCCCGCAAGATAATGGACGAGTACTTCGCCACCGAGTTTGAGGGCGGTCGCCATCAGAAGCGCATAGACAAGATACCCCTTTAACCTGATGTGCTACAGACTCCTTACGGAGACTCTATACAGCATGAGAAAACCATAAAAGTCCTGCTATCCCTTAGCAGGACTTTTATGGTTCTATGCATCGGCAAACACCTTGCCGTCGTTGAGGGTTATATGCAACTTAGTGTACTCACAGTGGAAATCGTTTTCCAAGCGGTCCATATAGCGCTTGCTCTCCCACTTGCACATGGGCAGGTCGTGGAGCAGATAGTTGCCGCACGACTCCGGGCTTGTGGCAGGGACCTCCGTCTGGGTGAGGATCCACTTCAGGCACTCTATGGTAAGGCGGCGCATGTCCTCAACGCTGTAGCTGCCCGTCATAATGATATACATGCCCGTGAGGCAACCCATAGGACCTACATAGACAACATCTTCCTTCACCTGGCTGTTGCGGAACCACGTGGCCATGAGGTGCTCTAAGCTGTGGATGGCTGCGGGAGCCACAGCAGGCTCAACGTTGGGTTCGGTTATGCGCAGGTCGAAAGTGGTGAAGCCCTTGTCTTCGCGCGACACGTAGATGCCCGGCTTAAGATGTGTGTGGTCGATGGTGAAACTCTGTATAACTTCCATTTGTCTTCTGTGTTTTAAAGTTTATCAGTCTTTGAGTATTGTCTTTAACTTCTCAAAAAGAAAGCCCCTCTGTCCGCTCAATGAGGATGCGGGTGACGATGCCCTCGGCAGTACAGAAATAAATCCGCGGTATTACCGACGATGCGAAGAGACTGTAGACGCTGCGGTCGGTCTGCGCCGACCAAGGTATCTCCAGCGCATGCTCCTTCCAGTATGCCGCCACGCTCTCTGCGCCCTCCTCCCGACTTATGGCCACCATCAGGAAGCCCTTGTCGTCGCGGTGCCGTAAGTAGTAGTCGTTGAGCAGAGGCAGCTCGCGCTGGCAGTCGCCGCACGACGTGTTGAACAGCACTATCACCGTCTCGCCCGTCAGCTGCGCCGACGAGAACACACTCTTTGTTCCGTCGGAGAGCACCGTCTCAACCGTGAACAGCGGTATGCGGTCGCCCACCTTGACACGCTCCACCACATCGCCGCCATCATCCTTGTCGTCAAGGCTACAGCCGAAAAACGCCATCGTCATAATCAATACAGGCAGCAAACGCATCAATCCCTTCATTCGTGCAATTAGTGCAATCCGTCGTTCTGCTTTACCACCACCTTACGGCCATTGTAGATATACAGTCCATTCCTTGTGGGACGCTTCTGTAGCTTCTGGCCGTCAATGCTGTACCAGTCTCCGGCATCAAGGTCAGTGCCGTCAGCGTCTGCTGTCGGGTCAAGCCTCAGGTCGTCGATGCCATTTGTCACGTCGCCAATCTCACGTATTCCGAGCGAGTTGTCGTAGACACGTGAGCCGGAGGCACTGACAGTATTCCACAAGGCAACGGGCAGCTTGTCCGACGGAACCAACAGGTAGGCAGTATTGGCGGGCATGGTGTCGTCGGAAGCATTTCCTTGTATGTGCAGTCGGTAGAAGCCGGCAGCCTCCACATCATCAGTATGTGCGCCGTGAGACTTCCACTCTCCGTCTCTGTTCTCTATGTAGTTGCCATCACTCTTGCTCCAAGAGCTTTCCACCGAGTAGCGCCAGTGCACATTGGTGAGTATGAACTTGGTGTTGTCGCCAGTTTCTTCCATATAATGCCGGGCTTCCGTCACGTTCGGGTACATCATGTTGCCAGTGGTGCTGAACTCCATACCATCGACCAACGGAGTGGAGACGGCAGGATAGAACAGGGGCACCATGTTGCCACTGTTGGCCTTTGGCAGGTTGGCGGCATCAAGCTCGCGCAGCACCATGCCCGTGTTGGCAGGCACGCCCTTGCTTTCCTCCACCGGTGTCAGCGCCACGGTGGCGGTCTCCATGTCGTAGCTGTCGTAGCTCACTTTGAAGGCGTCGACATCGTTCTGGGTGAAGTAGCCCGTCAGCGTATGGTCGATGCTGTGGTCGCGGCTCTCAGTGGCCCAGCCGGTGCCGCCCACGGGGTGTATCTCCTTCAGTATGTGGGTTACACCTATCTGATATATATTGCTGCCGACAGGGAAAGTGGCATAGGCGCTACCGGGGGCCGTTGCCTTGTATTTCCACACCTTGTTGGCAGTGTTGCTCGCGTCGGGCAAGGGGTTGGCATCGGGGCCGTCGGTGTCGCTGTCCTCATAAACCTCGGTGGCATTGGTGACAGAGGTAGGCTTTTGGTCAGCACTTATGTATATCCAGTCCTGCTTGCCGTCGGCGTTCAGGTCGGGAATGGTAAGCGTGGTCTCCGTCACAGCATAGAGGTTGTAGCCCATGTCGTCGGGCTTGTAGCTCTCGGTGATGGTCACGCCGACGAAATATGATGTGGTGCCGCTGTTGTAGACGTAAAGATACGTTAGCCCATCAATGCCGTCGCCTGAAGTAACCGTGTATTCGAGTGTCTCCTCCACATTCTTCTGCGTCAAATGTAGTGATGTGATGTTCTTCGTACCCGTTGTGTTTGTCGCTTCTGTCCAGAAGGCCAATCCACTGTTCTCGTTGGGGGAGTAGGCTTTAATGCTGATGACATCACCGGGCCTCAAGGCTCTGCTGGGCTTTAGCAACACGTATTTCGAATCGCCGCCGTCACACTTGTATGCGTAGCCAGTGGAAGAGACGGAACTTGCCTCAAACTTATCAGAAGAAGAGCCGAAGTTGATTTTGCCATTACCTGCATCGAGGTCTTGACGTACTGCAATGTCCTTGCTCTCTACGTAGTAGCTCAGCAGGATATGGTCTTCTGGGGCACGCTTCCGTGATGGTGCCTGTTGCCGTGCCGGTGTTGTCGTAGCCTCCACGGGGCTGAGTGGGAACATCACCTTTCCTGCTACGCCCAGACCGTTCAGCTCGTCGTAGCCACGGGCAGGATAGTCACTGGGCGTCTCGCCCCGCTGCCCCAGTATGCGGTCGGTGCTTACAAGCTCGCCGCCGGGCACATAGAGCGAAGCACCGCGGTAGTCGGTGTTCAGCTCGTAGACTTGGTCTGCACCAGCAAGATGAATCCAGTTAGAGCCGTCGGCCTTGATGCTGTTATATACATTTTTCTCCTCACCTTTCACCTCACCGCCACTGATGTTGGTGAAGTTCCATGTGTGCGGGTAGTCCTGATGTGGTATGACACCCACGTTAAGCACATAGTCGGGGGTGTAGCCAATGAGATAGCGACCCTCCACGGTGTAGTTATTCATGCGGAGCACCACCTTGCCATAGCCACTGTTCACCGTTATCAGGCCGTCCTCGTACTCCACGCCGCCGGCAGAGAACCACTTCACGTGGCTTAGTGCCATGTCTAAGTTCTTCCTGTCGTCCTTCAGCTTCTGCGTCTTAGTTTCGTCCACCCAGTAGCGGGCCTCGGTCTGAGTATATGTTTCAGTGATATTCTCCTGCTCACCCTTGAAGACATACTCTGCAGGGCCGGTAGAGGTAGACCACAGTGGGTGGCAGAACTCCAAGTGCACTTCCTGTGTCTCGTCCTCCTCCTTAAGCATGAGATTGGGTGCCAGCTCGCTTTGGTCCTTCAACTTTATCTCGGTCATGGTGTGCTTATAGAAACCACCGTCGTAGATTTCCACGCTCAGCACGTCAAGGTAGCCCTCGTCAACAAGCTCGAAGGTCACGTCGAACTCGCCAGGATTTGCAATCTTGTCTGGGTCGTCAGCCTCACGCAGGTCATGTGCAATGAACGTATAGTAACCTGGTATGAATCGGCTTCCGTCGTCATTGGTGGCCA
Source organism: Prevotella sp. (assembly GCA_017449025.1). Taxonomy (GTDB): domain Bacteria; phylum Bacteroidota; class Bacteroidia; order Bacteroidales; family Bacteroidaceae; genus Prevotella. Next base: position 58,585 of record JAFSKJ010000036.1, read on the forward strand.
TCTTTGTCTTGTCGGTAGGGTCGGGATATTCCGTCTGCGAACGTGTGATGGTGAACTCCTCAGTAACATCTTTGCCTCGCAGGTCGGTCACATTGTGCCCTTTCATGATGGCACCGTTGTTGGGTATCACTCGGCTCAGGTTCAGACTGATGTAGTCGCCCTCTTTCAGCTTTGGAATGGTGATGGAGGCATTGTTGTGCAGGCCGATATGGTTGTATGGTGTCTCCGTCGGCACACGGGCAGGCTGGTCTACATAGAAGCCTTTGTTTCCAGTCTCTATCTGCAGTCCTGCCGTCTCCTGAACGTAGAAGGCGTTGTCGCCCTTCATAGAGCGGTCGTTGCCCCAGCGCGGCAGCTCGGCGCCCTTACGGAAAATCTCTGTCCAGGTGGACTGGGTAGTCCAGGTGTCAGTACCGTTCTTGCCGTTATAGCCATATACACTCTTGGCGATGCCTGTGGCACTGGTACCCACATCATTATAACTGACGTAGGTGCCAATGGTGCCAATCTCAAGCCCCCAATCGTCGTTATGGTCCTTGGCTCTGAAGAAGGCCCATTTCTTCCGCGACGAGGCAGGATAAGAAAGCGTAAGCACAAAACGGGCTGTCTGGTTTTTTGTGTTGTTCGTGGCGACTACGCGGATAGCTCCGTGTCCACGAAGTCCTGTGAGTTTAAGACCGTTTTCTTTCTCTGGCTCGTTACATGAAACGGCATCGTCATAGGCACTGCGACTCACCTCAAAGGTATAGTCGTCGGAGTCACTCCACCCTGTTGGCCACGGATTGGTGAAGGTGTTGTTGCTCGACTTCAGGTCGTTCTCGCTCAGCGCAGGTGCCACATATTGGAACGACAGTCCGCCCACGGTGACTTCGCACGAGGTGGTAGCGTTGCCCGACGTGGCTGTCACCGTGATGGTGCCCGTGCTGTAGGCGGTCATGGTGTAAGTAGTCAGTGCGGGGTTCTCGTTGGTATACTGTATGATTCTACCCCGCGGGTTTCCTGCTCCTAAGGTCATGGTGTATTCGATAGGTGTCTTCACCTTGTCGTAGCCTATGGGGCGCTCTGTGAAGTAAGCCTCACCGGTAGAGCCATCGAGGGTGATGCTGTAAGAATCATTAGCAAAGCGGAAGTTAACTGCATAGAGTTTGTATTCGCCCTTCCTCGGCTGTACGCCCGTGGCAAACGGGTCTTCCACATAGATGGTAACCCAGCCCTCTGTGCCTGTAAGGCTGACATCTCCCGAATGTCCAGGCTCCGTTGACGAGTCATCAGTGATTGTCGCCACGTCACCAGGACTGAGCCATCCGTCATTCAGGTCATGGTTATGTCCATCCTTAACCCAATAGTTCAGCGTATGCTCTTCTACGGCATTGTATGGTTTGTAATTCACTATTGAGCCACCTGTTCCTGTCAGCTCTGTCACCACCTCCTCAGTGAAGTGCAGCTCAGGCACCTGCAGGGTGATGCTCTTGATGTAGACACCAACCTTGTCGCCGGCGTCGAGAATCATGCATCCGTCGGAGGCAGCAAGGTAGTAGGCGTTGATTGGACTGTTCACGCCCTCACGCTGCACGTACAGCGTGGTGGTGACCTCGTTGGGCAGGGTCACGCTCTTGGCATTGGAGATGGTATTGGTAACGTCGGCAGACGATGTGGCCACGGTGATCTTCACCTCCATGCCTTCCTTTACGGGGAACTTGATGTGGGCATTGGCCATTGTGAGGTTGAGGCGCAGGCCGGATGTGCCGGCATAGTATCGCATCTCACCCTTGACAAGTACTCCCACGTTGTTGTCCTTCACCCACTGCGATGGGTCGGTGGCAGGTTCTTCGCTCTTAAGTATCGGCATATAGCCATCCATGAAGGCAGCACCGTAGAACTTCTCGCGACCCGTACCAGGGTTGGTGTAAGTCCACTGGCTTCCCATCTCGCCGCTCACGCCAGTATTGTCTAACTGGTTCTGGAAGTCCCACACCACGGGGTGGTCGGCATCGAACTGCATTATCGTGACGTTAGAAACGGCTTTTATTTCGTCTGGATAGCCAGCAGCCATGCCGGAATTCTTAGTAAGAGTGCGTCGGATTTGCTTCGCGTGCTCATTATCACCATAGGCGCCAGTAGAGAAAGAACCGTCACCGTTCCATTGCGTATGACCATCACCATCAACCAGTACACCGTTTTCCATATCCTGAATGGCAAATGTTGTTCCTGCTTTCCAATCATACGCATCTGTCAGGTCGATGATGTTGTTCATGTCGCCCATGTCCATCACCTTGAAACCCTCTACATTCCCTGTTTCAAAACCTGCGAACTGAATCTGTCGGGTGAAGTTCTCCTCCTGCCCCTCATAGTATACCCAGGCCACGATGTTGGAAGTAACGATGTCGATGGAATAAATGGTGATGCTCTCCGAGGTCTCGTTCTTCAGGTTTACGCTGGCATCGCTTGTCACGTAGGTATTGTTGCGCTCACGCTCAGTGCCGAAGGTTATGTTGTTGGCTGCGTTCTCCATAGTCAGCGTAGTGTTGGCGGCAGTGGCCTCAGCGGTAACGTGGATAAACTGTCCGTTGCTCATGGCCACGTCGTTGTAGCTCTCACCGGGCAGCAGGGTATTGCTCACGGTATAGGTGGCTGTCGACTCGGCAAAGTAGTCGGTCTCGGCAAAGGTTGCGGTGATAGTAGCCTCGCCGGAGTTTATCAGCAGTCCGTTGGTTCCGTCACGGCCAATGGTGGCTATGTTGGTGTTGTTCGAAGAATATGTGAACGTCTCGGCACGGAAGTTCTTCGGGTCGGACGAGGTAGGCGTGTCGTTCTGGAATGCCCTACCGTCGCCCGGAACTCGCATGAAGTGCTGCTTGTTAGCGGGGAAGTTGAAAGTCGGTGCCACCTTGGTCTCGTCGAGACAGTTGTCTATTGTAGACTCATCGCTACCATAGTATATTTTAATATCGGTAATATCAAAAGAGCCTTGAGTGGCAGTGAAGGTTGTGGAAGGACTATAAATACCACCAAGTTCCAAGACACCGTCAGTAACATCCACAGTCTTTTCCTCTCCAAGACATATATAGGTTACTTGAGGATTATTCTGCAAATTGGTAACTGTAAGCTTTACTTTTATGATCCATGCTCCTTTTCCTTCCACTTCACGTCTTGTGAGGGTCATGGATCCTTCATTATTATCCTTCTTTCTCAGCGTAAGACGTTCCGCGTTGTTACACTTGGCACCATCACCACCACCAAATTTAAGTGTAAATCCCGGTACTATTCTATCGAGACCACTATTGGCATTCTTACCGTTTTCCCCTACATCATAGAGCAGTTTGTTTACACTGATGGTGCGCGTATGGGTGGTAGCAGAGGACATGACACCATTATTCACAACCTCTACCATTGTCGTCAACGTCACAGTTTGATGGGTGGTGCTGTTTTTAGGCGATGCTACGGCAGTGATGAATGCTACGCCAATACCCACGGCTGTAATATTACCGCTGGCATCAACGGTAACTACATCAGTGTTACTACTTTTGAAGGTTCCTGGTCCGTGGTAAGCATCCTTGATGTCGTCGCCCGTATCCTCGTCGGTAATCGTATATCCGGTGCGGTTGACAGTCTCAATCGGATTCGAATCCAACAACAGCTTGGGGTATGTCAGTGTACCAGTGGCCCTGACTGGCGAAGAAACCTTTATGGAACGGATGTACGAGTTATTGCCGGAAGTGAAAATCTGCACTGTTCCCGCCGTGGTGGCTGTCAGCGAGATGACACCCTGGCGCACATCACCCGTACCGTTTCCGCCAGCATCGGTCATAGAGATGGTGGCATACCCCTTTGTAGCATACCAGTCTACTGTAACAGTCTGCCCCACAGCCACGTCAGGAACAGATATGGTGGTATTAACGCCTGCGATATAGTTAGGCGACTCACCGTGAGGAGCAATCTCAAGACGATTGTTTGTGTTGTCAGTAGAGAAGAGCAGTCCCTTGGTCTCGGGCAATGGTGTGGTGCCATCAATGGTCAGCGCTTCGTTGTCGAGCTTCTTGGAGAGCTGGTAGTGATATGTGCCATCGCCATTATGGTGAGCGTAGTTGGTGCGTCCACCCCAAGGAGAGCTGAGGTCACTGCCACTGGTGGTCCAAAGATCATTGTCATTGAATATCCACGTGGTCTTAGCCAGCTGAATAGTGTAGTTAACAATTTCTGCAGGGTAGTTATTCCATGCTACGGTGCTTGCCGCTACGGTAATGGTAAGTGGGAACGTTTCGTTAAGGAGTTCACTCTTCTTGAACGTCACCTTTCCGGTGGCAGAGTTAATTGTGGCGTAACTGCTGCCGGAAACAATGGAGTAAGTAACAGGCAAGCCCAAGCCGGATATAGCCTCGTTGGTGTAACTGCCCTCGCTCATGTCTACAATGATCGTCGGACCGGGGTTCTTGAATTTCAATGTGCCTTTAGATAATGGCACAAAGCGGTAAGAGTGTAGAAGTGGTGTATTGTTCGGGTTCGTATTATATAAATAATAGGTGGAGCCTGCCACTACGTCGAAATCCTTCGTAGTGCCAGTGCTGACAACAACGCCATCCTTTACCCAGTTGGCAGCCTTGAAATGCCCTTCAAAGTAAATGTGTCCATCCTCCGTCGGTTCAAATTTATAGAATGTTCCACCCCAATTCCCTTCGGAAGGTATCACATTATTATCACCACGGTTCGGGTGTGAGAAGCCGTTTGCGTCTATTACTTTCAAGGTCTTGTACGTAACATTATCCTCCGTAGTGTTCACCACTATTGCCGTGGGACCTCCGTTGATGGTCATAGTGACACCATCTACTTCTGTGAATGAACGTTGGGTAATAATACCCGTCTGGTCAAACGAGTATTTATTGTTTGATGCTGTGTAAGTACCACTGACTGTTGAGCCGCTCACATGCAGCGTGTAGCTATAGCTATTGCCACCAAAAGTAGCAGCAGTCACCGTACCGTCACCAGTATTCTTGAGACGTGGAGGATAGGTCAGGTCATAGGTGCCCAGTGCCGTTCCGCTGTAACTATAAGTCACCGTCTCGTTGTTAGGATTATACAGTGTCGGCATTCCCGATGTAATCTTGTTGTCATAGTTAACGTCAGTCAGCGCCACTGTGTGCTCGGTTGCCGACCAGCCAATATGATAAATCTGAATATTATCGACTTGCACCGTGCCGTAATATCCTTTTCCCACTGTTGCGATGATAGCCTTTGCTTTAAGGCTGGAGTTGTCACCTACGGAAATAGTCCCGCTTGTAGAGAGTGCTCCTGTTATAGTGTAGCCAATCTGTTTGTTAGGAATGTTAACATCCAGTTTTACATGGAACCATGTGTCATTGGCTATTGAATATTCCGTTGTACCACCGTTTAAGTAATAAAAAGTAGAATTATTTCCTTCCTTGCTTTTCAAAAGGAAAAGATAATTTCGGTTACCTGTATTCTTGGACGTGAACTGCTCATTTCCTGCAAAGGAATAACCATCACTGGCAATAACTAATTCAGTTTTTCCGTTATCATTGTTATCATTAGCAGTCCTAAGCGTAGCATCAAATTCAATGGTATAATCTGCCAAATCCCCATAGAAGTCACTGGAAGAATAGAAAAGGCTGTAGGCTGTGCGTGGACCACTCTCACCACTACCATAATACCTAATGTAGTTCCCATACGTGGCATCACCTGTCTGAAGACTCAAACCGTCGGAATTGTATTCAGATGTCCACGACGAGGCATCGGTGGCAGCTTCGTAATTCTGCTGATAGAGCATCTGTCCCCACATCTCCCCTACCCCAACCATCATCAGTAGCAGCATGAGTATTGTCCGTCGGGCGGTGCTCGTCAGGCATTGTTTTGTGCTATTATGTATTGACGTCATCAGTGTCATTGAGTTCATCAAATCTCCAGATTGTTTCATCATTCTATTTCGTTTATTGTTTATGCTATAACCCCGCAGCAGATAATCTTTCAACACACCATTCGCCCATTGGCGGAACTGTGTACCCCGTTTGGATTTAACCCTATAGCCTACAGATATGATTACGTCAAGGTTGTAGATTTTTTGTTTTCTTCGGATAATCCTATTCCCTTCCTGCTGAACTTGTAAGGATTCCTTACAGGTTGACTCTTTTGACAATTCCTCCTCCTTATAGATATTACCAATATGTAAGGTAATATTCTGTGGAGTGGTCAAAAACAATTCTGCCATCTGAGCTTGAGTGAGCCATACCGTTTCATCTTCCAAACGCACTTCAAGCCGGAGGCTTTCGTCTGGTTGGAAGAGCACTATTTCACCACCCGTACCTTGAGGTGATAAAATGAAACCTGGTATGTTTCCGTCTTCAGTCATTGTTCTTCTTCATTTTGGCTATGCCCGCGTTATGCGGCAGGTGTGCCGCTTGGTGTCGCGGTCGTAGCTGACACCAACAAGTAGCAGCCGGTTTGTATGGTCTTTCACTTTCGCAGGATAGTCCTTGCGACGGATTTGCTCAATGGCACCGTCAGCACTGTGGATGTATTTCAGCTCAAGCAGTATGGCAGGAGAGTCAACGTTCTTGCGTGGTATTAGTACCAGGTCTGCAAAGCCCTTGCCAGTAGCCAACTCACGGTGCACGACATAGTTGTTGCGTGCATAGTAAAACGCAATGTTGAGCACACAGGCCAGTGAGTTCTCATCGTTGTAGCTGAGTATGCTGGTTTGCTCGTCATGGGCAGCATCCACGCCGCGTGCAACCGCCTCCTCGTCGCCCTGAAGAACGGCTTGCAGCAGCTGCTTTGACTTTTCTATGGCATCGGCCACCCTGTTCCAATGACTGGCCTTTACGGCATTCACCATCTCGTCAGCCACCTCCCTGTTAGGAATGTAGCATTCGCTTTCTCTCCAGTCGAACGACAAATAGCCCAGATGGATAAGCACCGTCAGCACGTCGTTTTTGCTTTTGATGACAGACATGTCGTTCTGGAAGCCCGCAGGCTCTACATGGCAACGCTCGCCTGCAAGCATCCTTATCACGTCGTCCTTCATCCCCTCATAGTTCATCTGGATATAGTTCGCCACGGCATCGTAGGCACCAGTTGCAGCCCAGAAGCTGGTACAATGACCATTGTCTAAAGCCTGCATCACCGAATTGGGGTTGAACATCGACATTTCATCTCCTATCTGATAGCCGTCGTACCATTTCTCCAGTTCTGCGAAGTCTGCGGCGTGCTCTTCGGCAAGCGCCATAACCTCTTCCTTAGTAAAGCCGAAATAGCGCTCCATCTTGCGTGGCACCACCATTGAGTATTCTATGAAGTTGTTCAGTGCCGACTCGGTCTTATACTTCTTGATAGGTAGGATGCCCGTCATGTATACTGCCGCAAACACTCTTGCGCCATCAATGCTCTTGAACATACGGCGCAGCCAGTTGACATATCTGTCCACAGCCTGTGTGTCGGAAGCAAGCTCACGGCAGATGGCATCCCACTCGTCGATGATGAAAACAAACTGCTGGCCGGTCTGCTCGCTAATGGCAAGAAGCAACTTCATTAAGTCTGAGTCGTCTGCATGCACATCGAGATAAGCCCTCTGTATGTCTTTCCTCAGCTCACACTCCACGCTGTCCACAATTTGCTCATCGTGAAAGCGCGTGGTAAAGGAAGTCATGTCAAGGTATATGACTGGATATTTGTTAAGATGCTTCTCGAACGACGGGTCTTGGGCAATCTTCAAGTCGGCAAACAGCCCACAGGAGTCGCACGACTGGTCGTAATAGGCACACAGCATCTTTGCCGCCACCGACTTGCCAAAGCGGCGGCTGCGGCTGACACAACTGAAACTACGCTCAGTAAAAAGCGTATTGTTGACAACGGCTATCAAGCCTGACTTGTCAACATATTCCGAGTTGCGCACTCTCCGGAACCCTGCATTTCCTATATTTATATAATTGCCCATATTAGTCTTATGTCGTTTTGTCTAATGCATTCCTTTCTCCTATGGTGTCGGCGGAGTCGGAGTGCCGATATATGGTATGCTGCTGTCGTCGAAGGTCAGCGTATAGGCATTGTTTGAAGCGAAGCCGTCGTTTACGGGGAAAGAGTAGTACATCTTTCCGTCGCGGTAGCCGGTGGTCCAGCCGCTCAAAGCGGATGCTAAGTTCTCAAGCCCTGCTTGCTCAGTATCGTTTAAGCTGTAATTGGTGAGCGTGAGCGTGACAGTGCCGTCGTTATTGATATAGATGGTGGGCTGCCTGAATATCTCGCCACCATTCCTGTCCCCCAAGTCGTAATTTCCCTTTTGATAATCTATTCCACTCTTAAGATAGTTAAGATACTGAGACGAACTGCTATAAAGCACATTATTAGAGAGATAATTGAAGATATACCCCTCGTCTATCAGGAACGAGCCGTCCTTCACCTGTAGTTCCACCACTACGGTGGCGCTGCTTGTCGGCTTGACGTAGACCGCATCGTCGCTCTTCAGGGCGTGCTGGTGGAAGTCGGTGAAGTCCTTGGCGATGTATCCCGGTGCGGGGGAGAGCGTCCAGCGCATCGCATGGAACTTCGCTTTGGTGCTGGTGCCGTTAAGGGTTATGTTGGTGATGTCGTCGCCCGATGTCAGGTCGCTATGTACTGTGACCTTGGCTGCTACGCGCTCCACGTTGATGGTTATGTGACCTGTTGAGAAGTTTGTTGCAGCCACCTCCTCAGTGTCGAAGAGGTGGTCGGAAGGTGTTGTCGCCACTGATGCCGTACTCTTCATGAAGAGGCCCACATGGCGGTCGGTGCTGCCCACATCGTTGATGTCGTGGTTTTCAATATTGCTGAAAGATTTGCCTGTCATGTCCTCGGGCGTGCCAAACGTAACCTCTCCCGTCTGCTGGTCTGTGGTCTGAGTACGGAAATAGAGCTTGCCGTTGTCCGCATAGAATCCGCTGCGAGTGGTGTTGAGCAGCACGGCGGCGGAGAGACTGCCGCCGTAGGCGTGGATGTTCTTCAGACGCTGGGTGACGTTGATGCTGGTGGCAGAACCGCCAACCACGGCCTGCGGCTCGTAGGGGTTGCTGATGAGCTGGTCGATGACCACGGCGCTCTTTAGTGCATCATTCTCGAAGATGCAGAGTATGCCATCGTAGACGGCGTTCTCCAGAGAGGAGCCTTCTTCGGTAGCTCGGGTGACGGTGGCGCTGTTGACTATGCTGATGTTCAGGTAGACCGAGTCGGCATTGGCCAGACGCTCTGCTGGCGACGGCTCCAGAACGGAGCTGTCGTAGTCGGAGCAGGCTGTCAGCAGCAGCAGCGCTGACAGCAGCACGGGGACTCTCCGGCAGGCGGAGAGGAAGAGCCGTGCGGCTGACTTCCTACAGCAGGGCAATATGTTCGGTCTTCTTGTCATTGTTCTTTTTATGGGGCTTATTGTTCTTATGGGGTCGATGGGATTACTAATGTTGAGCTATTGGACTCCCAGGGGCTGATTACCAGTGTGGCGTTGAGCAGCTGCTCTACGGTGTCGTCGGCCTGGTTGGCAGTCTGGTTGAAGAGCTGCCAGCTGTTGCAGGCTCCTACGTGGTTCACGCCGGTGATGGTGATGGTGTACCAGTTGTTGCGCACCACACCGTAGCGGCCCAGGTAGGCGGCGTTGTCGGTGCCGTAGGCGGCGCTGGCGGTGCCTCCTGTCATCGTGGCTGCCGACTGCCAGGGTGCCTGTGTGTCGCCGAAGTGCATGATGGGCACGAGGTAGTAGCAGTAGCCGTCGTCGTAGAAGTTGACGGTTATGTTCTGGGCAAAGTAGGTGTCGAGATTCAGCGCGGAGAACGCATCTGCGCCTGTCGTGCCGGCTGTGCGGGCCGTCTGCGTGCAGTGCACTACGGCCTGTCCGCCGTCCACGGGTCCGCAGTTCCTGCTGCCGTCACTGTTGGTGAGGTCTATCTTTATGTGGTTCGCGTTGCCGGCGGCGTAGGTCTCCACCCACTGGCGGGCGTTGGCGTTGGTCTGCATGAGCCACTCACGCAGGTATTCGTCGATGGTGCGGGCCGACGACACGTAGTAGTGCGGGTCGCTGACCGGCGTGGAGGTGTGGCGCATGGCGGCGCTTCCATCCTGCTGGCGTGCAAACGTGGAGCTGGCGGTGGTGCCCTCCTCGGCGTTGGGGTTGGTTGGTAGCTGGTAGATGACGTCGCTGCCCGTCACGCTGGTGGTGTAGAAGCTGGTGTAGTTGTTGAGGTTCAGGCGCACCAGCACCAAGGTGCTGTTCCTTATGTTCATGTGCGCCAGGTCCATGGTATTCTCAGCGCAGTAGTCGCTCTCGCCTGTGGAGCCGCTGGCTTTGGTCTTGATGTCCTTCCACGACTTGAAGATGTCGTCCTCAGCATCATCTATGTTTGTGTACATATTTTCGTCGTAGTTGGCATCCTCAGCCCAGTAGGTACGGTAGAGAGACGCAGTGCTGTAAGGCAAGGCCTGAGGCTCGACAAAGCGGTAGTCGGTGGTGCCGTCGCGGTGAAGGCTCTGCCATCCGTCGGTGAAGTGGCGCACCAGGTAGCTCTGCGTATTATAGTTATATATGGAATAGTCTGCCAGATGCTGGTCGGCAAACACCAGGTTGGGGTTGCCCTTAACGTAGTAGTCGGTGTACGACACTTGGTTGCCCTCGGGCACGCTGTTCGACCGTGTGGGAATGTCACCCAACTCCACCGACACCTTTGCGGCCAAGCGCTCCACGTAGATCTGTGCGGCGGGGTGTTCGGCTGCTTCTTCCTCGGTTGGAAAAACGAGGGAAGGACTTAAAGAAACCAGCGTCTTTATCGTTCCTGTACCATCATTCGATGTTGTCAACGGTGCATTTGACATGATAAAACCAGATTCCGAAGTAATATCACTCATAATCTGTTTAACCTGAGCGAAGGTCATGCCGGTAGTGATGGTTGGAGTCGCATTAAGTATTGCGAGCAAATAAATATTATCATACGATTGAATATTGTTTGAGAATATTTGTATTCTCTTGCTAACCTGGTCTGTTCCTGTCTTTTCTTCCCAAGAATCAATATTATATATACTGGCAATTGTAAGAGCATCCTCGTTCCCTGTACCACGAAATAGTAGAATCATTATGTTACTAACGGAATACTCTTCAGTTTCCCCATCACTGAAATCTGTTGTACGAGTATTACATAGATTATCAAGAGGTATCTCAATATTTAACCAAGCCTTTCCGTTGGAATCGAAGCATGAGAGAATGTCCACCTCATCAACAGAGATGGCATCGTCGTAGTCGTAACAGCCTGTCAGCATACAAACCATCACGAAGACAAGTCTCAATAGCTTGATATTCCTTGGTCTATAACCCATATTCATTGTTCTTTATAGAGCAACGTATTGTATACGATATGCCCAAGCCAGCTCATGTACACAGACAGCCAGATAGGCTCCTTCCTGCCATCGCTGGTTTTTCAGCCACAGTTCGAGTCGGTAGTCATACTCGCGGTCGAGATACTCCTGCGGCTGGTAGTTGTTGATTTCGTAAGCCATACGTCCCTGACAGAGGATATACGGCAGGTTGAACAAGGCCACCACTTCGCCTGTTGCCCTTTTGCGGATGCACAACACTGCGTTCTTCTGTGTCGTGGTGTTGTACCTCAGGCGGTTGAACATCAGGTCGTAGTGTGCCGAGTAGTCGGCGGTGGTCACTCCGTCGCTCTCCACCACAGCCGTCCACTGTGCATAAGGACGGTAGACAACGGTGTCGTTGGGAGCAATCACGTTATTCTCATAGTCCACGTCGGGATTATCGTCGATGATGGTTACATCATAGTCCTCGTGGTTCACCTGTTCGGGATTGTCAATTTCTCGGAGCGAGAGGTTCAGATGGTTTGTATCGCGAATCAGGCTTACAGTGGCGTATGTAGGTTCACCGCTTACCACGGTGACTGTCTCCACTCCGTTTGTCGATGCTGTGCCGTCGCTGCGCAAGTGATACTTTGTGGCGGCAGGGAAGTTCTCATTATCTGCTTGCAGCGTTGTCAGGGTATGCCACAACGTGTCGAGAGGAGCGGATGCCGACACCTCATGATAAGGAGTGGCATCGTTGCGGTCGAGCTTAACAGCCAGTGTACTACGGTTGCTGCCAGCAGTCATCTCCGTCTTGCGATATTTGGCTCCTGGTGTTCCCAATGCTGTCTGCCAGTCTTTCTGCAGTGCTATGGCCTGCAGACGGTACTTGTGGTCGGGAGCCAGCTCTTGCTCAGTGAAATGGATGTTGAAGCCATATCTCTGAAGCTCGCTCCCGCTCACAGTACGCTGTGTGACAAGTCTGTCCGACTCATCATACACATAGAGCGTGAGGCCGCCGACATGATCCTTGAACATGTCTGCCCGCTGAATATTATAGTCGTAGACAAAGTTGACATACAATCCTGTAGGACAGTCGCTCAGGTCTTCTGTCATCATGTCGCAACTACTCAATGTCAATGCGGCCACCGCGGCCACAAAGCCCTTCTGTATGATGAGTCGAACGTTCATTGTCGATTAAAGCTTAATTAATTGTTTCCTAACTAAAAACTAAAGATCCCAACTCTGGGTGCGCTTAGCCCAAGACAGAATATGAATCTGAGCAGAAAGGTAACCATCTAACTCATCATCGGTAGTGGGATCGTTAGAGTAATCCTTTGGTGTGGGATCGCCCAAATACTTAATACTGTTGATCTTAATGTCATACCAGTTATTACGGAGTACACCATAGCGGCCTAACCAGTTTGTAGTTGCAGTTTCAGTAGGATAGATGTTACCTACAGCTGGGGCAGGAGTCTCTGCGGCATTTCCTGTATGCCACGGAGTCAGTTGGTCACCAAAGTGCTTGATACGAATGGTATAATAAGAGATACCACCCTTGTATATAGCAACATCAGAAAGTGCTGTATTCACAGCAGGCTGAAGAGCTGCTTGGACAGTAGGAAGGCCTGAAGCGAACTTGTTCTCACTTGTACTCTTAAGTGCAAGTGTCACTGTTGCTTGACCTGCATTGGTAGCATCCTCAGCAACTGTAATATCAAAGTCTGATTCATCAAACGTTGTGCCAGTAGATGCCACTGTGGCAGTTCCTGAGGTTATAGCAGACTGAATAGCAGTAACAGCTGCATTAGCAGCAAGAGTCTTAACACCTGACTCTTTATAGATAGTACTCTTGTTTCCACTAACGATAAACAGGTCATCACCTGTTCCCACCTTTACTTTTAAGCGAACCAGTGTAGTGTTCTGTACTGTCTGATGAGCGACATCAAAGGTGTTTTCGAAGCAATATTGTGGATGGTCATCACCTACAGCATTTGTATAATCAGTTGCTGCTGCCAAAGTGAATTCCCCGCTATTGTTATTATAGTTGGGATCCTTTGCAAAATAGGTGCGATATTTATAATCGCCAGGAACTCCTTCAGTGATTTCAACCTGTCCGGCATAGCGATATTTCTGCGCAACTTGATTAATAAGTGTTATAAAGGTACTATGCGATTCTGTAGAGCGGATGAGATAAGACTTTTTGTTTGTCTGGTCAACAGTCCAACCTTCCAGAGAAAGAGTTGTTGTTCCATCACCATCAAGAGTAATACTCCCTAATGCGTTCATGGTAACCTTTGCCATACCACGCTCTACATAAATATGGGCAGGTTCTGCAGCCTGTGCAAGAGCTTCTGTTTCGTAGACAGTAATGGGAATCAAGGTGCGAATCTTTGCATTAGTCATAGCAGATAATGTAGAACCCTTTGTGTCAGTCAGAGGAGCATTTGCCATGAAAAACCCGCCACCAACCATTGGAGCAGCTCCTAACGTGGTTGTCTCAACAATCATCTCTCTGAAATCCTTGTAAGTCGTAGCTGTAGTAATGGCTGTTGAACCAACAGCAATCTTTGCAGGCTCAGTAGCAGTAGCTGGAGTAAAAGTCAGCAAGTTGTTCTTGTTTAGAATTGCTAATGCTAAGTCGCCAGTACTTACAGTACTTCCCACTTTCTTAATAATTTTGGCAGAGTTCTTAGTAACATGAGGGTCGTTTGCATCTTCCCAAGGTTCCGTATTTACATCATAGACAGCAACAAAAGTAGCGTCATCCTCTGTGGCATTTGACTCTGATGATGGATGGAAAAGAATCAAGTAAGCGTTATTAACGGCATACTCAGAAGGAAGGCCATCGTTCAAGTCAAATTTACCGTCCTCGTAGTTGTTGTCATCAGTTGCACGTGTAGTAGAATTCTGAGTAGGCATGTTAATGGAAAGAGAGATAAATTGTTCGCCATTTTCAACATTAGGCATCTCTCCTTGTACTACGTCCTTGTCAGACGAACATCCCACCATCAGCAGTCCAGCTGCGGCGAGTGCGAGAAAACTTAATTTTTTCATAATCGCAAAATTTAAAAAGTTAATATTAAATGAGAATTATTCTATTGTTATTGATATGATTATTTGTTTGTTCATATTATTAATGACAACCCCGGCAGCTGACACGCCGTCGGGGGAACACCATCCAGTGATATAGTAAGACGATGCCATAGGCATCAGATAGGGGTAGCCAGCCATACAGCCGTGCTGTAGGTACGCGATAATCCGCGCTCTTTGTCGCGTACCTACGAGGCACGCCTTTTCCTGGCACCTTCATACCAGCCATTTCGCCATACCTACGGCATGGCTGTATGGCTGGCTACCCCTATCATGCCCCTATGGGGCATTAGGCTGCGCATAGAATCATCCATAGTATGACATCTGCCTTCTGCATATTGTTTCATTCCTTCCTTGTATGCCTGCTTCATCTGCTGTGTCATCACCACACGCCCTTCTTCATCAAGAGTGATAGCCGTATTGTTAATTGGGCAAGACAGATCAGACTTTTGCTGCTTTGTCGCCAAGATATTTTTGAAGGCCACTACCAGTTCTTTCAAAAGGTTCACGTCCTCAACCCTTTCAATATCCGTCCATAAGGACGCTTTCAATTCTATTGCAGTCATGATTCCTCTATTTATTTATGATAATCGGCTACAAAGATAGCATATTGTTCGGAATCTGCCAAATATTTTGTCAGATTTCTTTCGTTGGATGGTGTTTCAAAATGTCAAAGACCTCTTTTAACGGGCTGGCGTTTGCCCTGCCCCTCCACCGTGACGGCTACTTATTGAGCAGTCTGATGGCCTCGCGGTTCTTCTTCACGTCGAGCCCTTTCTGGGCGGCGGCGTTGAGCAGGGTTTCGGCATCGGCATAGCGACCCTGCAATATGGCGAGCACTGCGCGGGCGTTGTCGGCCTCGGCAGAGCTGCCGGCACGCTCAAGCAGGGTCTCGGCCTTGAGCAGGTCCTTCTGTCGCATGGCCACGTTGGCCAGGTTGATGAGGGCCTCTGGGGCGTCGGGGTAGATGTTCACTGCCTGCTGCATCACCTTATTATATTCGGGGCTGCCGGCGGGCATGGTGTGTGCCACGTCCCACAGCTCGCGTAGCGAGAGCTGGTAGGGTCGGCGCTGGTATACCTCCTTGGCCTGCTGTAGTGTGAAGTCGCTGAAGTTGAACGAGATGTCGTAGTCGGAGCGTCGCAGGCCGGGGTACACCTCACGCAGCAGGTAGCGATACTCGTCAGGATACTGCTGCCTTATCTTTTGCTCCTTGGGGTCGGGCTTGAGCGACGTGTCGTCGATGATGGCCAGTATCTGCTGCTTGTGCGGCAGTGTCTGCTCGCTCATCTCCTCTACGGCGCGGCGCAGGCCTTCCCAGTTCTCCGGCGTGGCCTCTGCTGGTGCGAAGACGCTGGCTGGCAGATTGTACTGCTGCTTCACATACTCCGTGAGCGACTTGGCGCGGTTGGTGGCGAGCATGCGGTTGTGCTCGTATGGGCTTTCGGGCGACGCCCATCCGTGTATCTTCACCTCACGCACGGAGACGTTCGGGTCGGCCACCATCACGTCGAGCGTGTCGGTGATTTTCCTCAGCTCGCGGCGGTTGTTCATGTAGTCGGGCTTCATGTCCCACTTGTCCACGACGAAGGTTATGTATGCCGAACCGTGCAGCTTACGGTCTTTCTTTGCCGGCGCAGGCACTACGTCAGCATAGTCCACCAGCTCGTATGGGTCGGGGGGCAGCAGTGTGCCGAGCGGAATCTGCTCGGTCTTGCTTACGTCGCCACATCCGCACAGGTCGCACTCCATAACCACCTGTGCTCCCTTGTGCCAGGGCTGTTGGTCGGCAATGTCGGTGTAGCTGTATGTCTGCTGCGTACCGTTGTGGCGGCGTATCTTGTCGTAGCTGTCGGCATATCGGGCGTCGATGCCCTCGCGCTGGAACACAATCTCCTGTGTGCGCCCAGTGACGATGAGTGTCTTCAGTCGTTGCTGCTGTGTGCCGTCGTTACTAATAATAATAGGTGTAAATGCGCGGTAGCGGTTCGACGGAACCTTCATTGAGTCGAGCACCACGTCGAGCGACACTACCGTCTTCTGGCTTGCTGCCGAAACGGAGAAGTTCCGGAACGACTGCGCAGAGGCTGTTGTTGTTGCGGCCATGAATGCCGCTATCATTAACAATGGGTGTTTCATCTTGGCGAAAAAGGTGTTGTTGGTTTAGAACATGTATAGCAAGGAGAGTGCCGCCTTTGTCGGGCCGATATATGTCTTATGGCCGTCGTCAATCTTCTTCCCGCATACTCCGCAGTTGAACTTGTCGTAGTCTATGTATGCTGCGCCGAAGCCCACGGCGGCCTCAAAGTTGAAGTGGCGCGAGAGCACCCACTGGTATCCGTAGCTGATGCCGGCTCCCACGAACCACCCCTCGAAACGGTAGTCCTGAAGCTCCTTCCACCATCCGAGCGGCATCTTTATGTTGTACGAGCTGTACTGTCCGCCGAAGGCGTGAATGCCCACGAACGAGCCATTGAAGCGCTGGCAGAACCAGTGCCTCCACTCAGGGTTCAGCACCCAGTGCTTGAGGTACTTGCGGTCTTCGCCGCTACCGAACTCCCAGGGGTGAAGCCCATAGAACAGCTGGACAGTATGCTTCTTTCCCACTCCCAGCTCCATCCCTAAATTAGGTGTAGCAGAGGCATCGAAAAGAAGGTTTGTCTTTAATGCTACCTGTTGTGCTCTTGTCTTAGGTGTGTTCAATGTAAACATAATGGCAATCACCGCCATTATACCAACAATTCTCATTCTATAGATATTCGTTATTTTAGGTTAATTGTGCCCAAGGTCATTGGACATAAAACTATGGAGTTGCAAAGTTAGGCATTTATTTCTTACCCTCCAAACTTTTTTACAACTTTTTCTTTTGTCAGCTAAAAAAATATTAATACCTTTGCAGTCCTCACATAAAAGGGACATATAGACTCAAAACAGAAAAATCATGACTGTTTGCATAGCAGAGAAGCCAAGCGTGGCGCGTGACATAGCCCGGATAATAGGAGCCACGGCAGCGCGCGACGGATATATGGAAGGCAACGGATACCAGGTGACGTGGACCTACGGCCACCTGTGCACGCTCAAGGAGCCTGGCGACTACACGCAGGCCTGGAAGCCGTGGGCGCTGACGCAGCTGCCCATGATACCGCCGCGCTTCGGCATAAAGCTCATCAACGAGGACCACATAGTGAAGCAGTTTGCCGTGATAGAGCGGCTGATGCAACAGGCCGACGCCATAGTGAACTGCGGCGATGCCGGCCAGGAGGGTGAGCTGATTCAGCGCTGGGTGATGCAGAAGGCCGGTGCCAAGTGCCAGGTGAAGAGGCTGTGGATTTCGTCGATGACCGACGAGGCCATCCGCGAGGGCTTTGCCAACCTTAGGGACCAGGCCGACTACCAGCCGCTCTACATGGCGGGACTGAGCCGTGCCATCGGCGACTGGCTGCTCGGCATGAACGCCACACGGCTCTACACCCTCAAGTATGGTAAGAACAGGCAGGTGCTGAGCATTGGGCGTGTGCAGACGCCCACGCTGGCACTGATAGTGAACCGCCAGCGCGAGATAGAGCAGTTCAAGCCCGAGCCCTACTGGGTGCTGGCCACCGTCTACCGCGACACCACCTTCACTGCCACCAAGGGCAAGTTCACCAACAAGGAGGAGGGCGAGGCGGCTTTCCAGACCATTGAGGGCCAGCCGTTCCAGGTGGTGAAGGTTGAGAAGAAGGAAGGCAAGGAGCAGCCGCCGCAGCTCTACGACCTCACCTCGCTGCAGGTGGACTGCAACCGCAAGTACGGCTACTCTGCCGAGATGACGCTCAACCTGATACAGAGCCTCTACGAGAAGAAGCTTACCACCTACCCCCGCGTGGACACCCAGTACCTGTCGGACGACATCTACCCCAAGTGCCCACAGACCATGAACGGCCTCTACCAGACGCAGTTCAACGGCATGGCTCCCTACGCCGACCTTATACGCCCCATCGGCGGCAAGCCTCTGAGGAAGTCGAAGCGCGTGTTCGACACGTCGAAGGTTACCGACCACCACGCCATCATCCCCACGGGCATCATTCCTCGCGGCCTTTCCGATGCCGAGCAGCACGTGTTCGACCTTGTTGCCCGCCGCTTCATAGGGGCATTCCTGCCCGACTGCCGTTTCTCCACCACAACGGTATTAGGAGAAGTGGCCCCGACAAGTCAGGACTCCACCATCCCATCCACAGGAGAGCATGCCGACGTCCGGAAGCCCATTGAGTTCAAGGTTACGGGAAAGGAAATACTGGACCCCGGATGGCGCGTTGTCCAGGGCAAGAAGGCCGACAGCCAGGAGTCGGCAGAACAGGGCGAGGCTCCCGCCGAGGGCCAGGAGAAAGCTGCCGACCCCGAGCGCACGCTGCCTGCCTTCGTGAAAGGCGAGAGCGGGCCGCACAAGCCCACGCTCACCGAGAAGCAGACGACACCCCCACCCTACTACACCGAGGCCACGCTGCTACGGGCAATGGAGACTGCCGGCAAGTTTGTGGAAGACGAGACGCTGCGGGCTGCCATGAAGGAGAACGGCATAGGCCGTCCGTCGAGCCGTGCCAGCATCATCGAGACACTTTTCAAGCGCCACTACATACGCCGCGAACGCAAGCGCTTAGTGGCCACCCCCACGGGCATTGAGCTGATAGACCTGATACGCGACGAGCTGCTGAAGAGCTGCGAGCTGACGGGAATATGGGAAAAGAAACTGCGCGACATCGAGCACAAGAAGTACGATGCCGCACAGTTCATAAACGAATTGAAGCAACAGGTGAGTGAGATAGTGGCCCAGGTGATGGCTGCTCCCACCCAGCAAGTGCAATAGTTGCTACTGCTCTATACCGTGGGCAGACACCTCACGGCTGATCTTGGCAATCATGCCCTGCAGGGCCTTGCCGGGGCCGCACTCCGTGAAGTCGTCGGCACCGTCGGCAATCATCGACTGCACACACTGTGTCCAGCGTACGCTTGAGGTGAGCTGGGCAATGAGGTTCTGCTTTATCTCGGCAGCGTCGGTGTGAGGCTTACCGTCTACATTCTGGTATACAGGGCACTTCGGTGTCTGGAACTCGGTCTTCTCTATGGCCTGCTGCAGCTCGTCCTTGGCAGGCTGCATGAGCGGCGAGTGGAAAGCTCCGCCCACCTTCAACGGCAGGGCGCGCTTGGCACCGGCGGCCTTCAGCTGCTCGCAAGCTTCGTTGATGGCATCGACATTGCCCGAGATAACGAGCTGTCCGGGATTGTTGTAATTGGCTGGAACAACCACTCCCTTGCCCATCTGCGACACCTTTGCGCATACCTCCTCAACAATCTCGTCGGCAAGGCCTATGATGGCAGCCATTGTCGACGGCTGTGCCTCGCAGGCTTTCTGCATGGCCATGGCACGGGCATAGACCAGCTTGAGGCCATCCTCGAAGCTCAGTGCTCCTGCAGCCACGAGTGCCGAGAACTCTCCGAGTGAGTGTCCGGCGGTCATCTTCGGGTCGAAGGCATCGCCCATGCAGATGGCGCTGATGACACTGTGTAGGAACACAGCAGGCTGTGTCACCTTGGTCTGCTTGAGGTCGTCGTCGGTGCCCTCGAACATGATGTCGGTGATGCGGTAGCCAAGAATGTCGTTGGCCTTCTCAAAAAGTTCCTTCGCTGTGGGGTTGTTGTCGTACAGGTCTTTACCCATACCCACGAATTGTGCTCCCTGTCCGGGGAAAACAAATGCTTTCATTTCTTTCTTTTTACCTTAATTATATTATACAAATCAGCCTGTGGGTGATACTCACAGGCTTGGTTATTCTTTCTTCAACGGAATGGTGACGCTGAACGTGGAGCCTTCGCCCTCTACCGACTCCACCATGACGTCGCCGCCGTTCTTGCGCGCAAAGTCCTGGCAGAGCTGCAGTCCGAGTCCCGAGCCTTCCTCACCGCCAGTGCCGTATGTGGTCTCGCCCTTGTGGAAAATGCTGTCTATGCGGTCGGCGGCAATGCCCACGCCGTGGTCTCTTACGCTGACCCTGGCGAAGTCGCCCTCCTCTCTCATTATAATCTCTATGGTGCTGTCTTCGGGGCTGAACTTGATGGCGTTCGACAAGAAGTTGCGCACCACGGTCTTGAGCATGTCGTTGTCGGCCCTCACCACGAGTGGTGAAGAGGTGCCCTGATATTCGAGCTTTATCCTCTTGGTCTGTGCAATCATGTCGAATATGTCCACCACTCCAGGTATTACGTCGTTGAGGTCGAAATCCTGTAGCACCACGTTCAGTCGTCCCGTCTGGCTCTTCGTCCACTTCAGCAGGTTGTCGAGCAGGTCGTGAACCTCCTCCGACTCCCTGTTGGCCTTGTCAAGCAGCTCGAACAGCTCCGGCCCAATGATGTCGGGCGACATGGAGGCCACCACAAGGTTCAGCACCATGCGTATGCTGGCCATAGGCGAGCGCAGGTCATGGGCAATGACCGAGTACATCTTGTCGCGGTTGCTGATGGTAGCCCTCAGCTCATAGTTCTGCTTCTCAATGATGCGCTTAGCGGCCACGAGCGAGATCTGGTGCATGACGCGCATCACCAGCTCCTCCTTGTTGAAGGGCTTGGTAAGGAAGTCGTTGGCTCCCACCTGGAAGCCGTGAACCAAGTCGCTGGGGTTGTTAAGGGCAGTGAGGAAAATAATGGGTATCTCCTTGGTCACAGGGTCTTTCTTAAGGATTACTGCTGCGTCGAAACCGCTGATGTCGGGCATCATCACGTCAAGCAGTATCAGGTCGGGCTTTTCGGCCTTTGCCTGCTCAATGCACATATTGCCGCAGTTGGCGGTGCACACCTGAAACTTCTCGTTGGTAAGCAATATCTTCAGGAGGAGAACATTGCTCACCACGTCGTCTACAATTAGTATTTTATAGTCGCTTCGGTTTATTTTTGACTCTAAGGTACCGGTATCCATAGTTGATTATTCTTTTTCAAGGCGCAAAATTACTAATAAAATACCAAATCACCAAACTTTTTGGTCATTTTCTTATTCCGTGTGGTATAATGGAACATTTATTTATTGTAGGCAGTTGTCAAAGTTGTCATAGTCGTCGTTGAATAATCACGACAACTTGGACAACTAATACAACCTGTTGTCCAAGGTTGTCCATGTTGTCGATGAATAATGTATTATAATTTTATGAAAAAGGGTGTCAGGGTGACAGAACGCCGATGCACAAAGGGTTTGCACCCTGTTTGAGGGTGACAGAGGGTGACAGGAGGGTGACAGGTCACTGACAATGTACTTTACGCACCAAGTGGCATTGGATTTCCGTAAAGTGGCACTTTAGCGCCATAAAGTGGCACTTTAGCGCCGTAAAGTGGCACTTTAGCTCAGATAACATTATTGCCACGAAATCACGGGAATACCAGCAAGGGTGACAAGCGCCGCTGCTATCTCATAGCCCGAAAATCCTGACACCCTCCTGTCACCCTCTGTCACCCTCAAACAGGGTGCAAACCCTTTGTGGCAGGACGTTCTGTCACCCTGACACCCTTTTTCTGAAAATTCCTTGTGCGGTTGAAAGACGCTTTCAGCGTCATTTCAACCTTCAGGTCGAATAATATCGATTACTTTATTGAAAATGATTATCCGCTATCGTACCACTAAGGCCCTGAAAGGGTCACAGACCACAGGCAGGGGTGCCGCTCCAGCTCCGCTGGCTTGCTACCGAAGGGACGCAAGAACCCCTGTAAACGGAAGCGTATACATTAGCCCCGAAGGGCCGACAGAGCGTTGTGCCACCCCTTCAGGGTTGGGGTTACCCCACCGCCTTTAGCAGGGCCTTCTTGCGCTTCTCCATGGCGTACTCGGCTATGCGGGCCGAGTCCATCTGGTCGTTCTTGCCGCGCACCAGGCCGAGGCTGCGCTTGATGGACAGCGCGTTCTCAATCCAGATGAAGATGCCCTGCCCGTAGGCTCGTCATTGCCGATCTTCACCTTCAGCAGCATGCCGCCCGTGGTCTCGGCGTTCACCTTGATGGTTCCCTTGCCAGCGCTCACCATGAAGATGATGCCCGTGAAGTTGCTGCGCACATCCTCACCAAACGGGTCCTTGACCGCAAAGGCGTCCATATAAATGAACAGGTGATGTTCTGCCCTTAGTTCTGCCCTTTCTAAATAGTTGATTTATAGCACAATAAAGGCATGATTCTGAGTACGATTACTCCTATTATGCCTTTAGTTCTGCCCTTAGTTCTGACCTTTCAAGGATTACTGTGCCATCTCTTACACTGGAACGCGGGCGCCCTCGCCCGCCACTCCGCGAGCAGCCAAATGCCCCAGAGGGGATGTAAACGACAACTATGACAACTTGTACAACTTATCTGTGGCAACTCGTACGCGACTGGAACGCGGGCGCCCTCGCCCGCCACTCCGCAAGCAGCCAAATGCCCCAGAGGGGCATGATAGGAGTAGCCAGCCATACAGCCATGCCGTAGGTATGGCGAAATGGCTGGTATGAAGGTACAAGGAAAAGGCGTGCCTTTAGGTAGGCGACAAACACCGCGTATTGTCGCGTACCTACGGCACGCCCGTTACCGCCACCGTCTCACCAGCCATTTCTCCGTACCTACGGCACGGCTGTATGGCTGGCTACTCCTATCTGATGCCTCTGGCATCATCTTCCTATAGATTACCTCACAAACTTCTTTCCTCCGCGGATATACACGCCCTTCTTCTTTGGTAGCGCATCTATGCGCTGGCCGCCGAGGGTGTATACACTCCCCTCGTCCTTTGGTGAGGGGTAAGGGGTGAGGCTATCTACGCCTGTCGGCGTACCCGCATCCTGCTTCCACTCAATGCCGTAGATCTTCAGGCTCGGCTCCTCGCCGTTGCCGCGTGCGGAGGCCGCACCGCTGTAGCTGGCGTAGATATACACGTAGGTAGGCTTCGTGACGTTGTAGTGGAATGTGGCTTTCAGCTTGCCGTCAAGCTCCATCTCCGTAGGCTCGTCATTGCCGATCTTCACCTTCAGCAGCATGCCACCCGTGGTCTCGGCGTTCACCTTGATGGTTCCCTTGCCAGCGCTCACCATGAAGATGATGCCCGTGAAGTTGCTGCGCACATCCTCACCAAACGGGTCCTTGCCCGCAATGGCGTCCATATCATCGTCGCTCGTCGGCTTCGTCACCTCTATGCAGCCCTCACTCTTGTTGTAGCCGCCATCGGTGGGGTCGATGCTATAGAGTATGTTCCCTATCACGTTGCCATTCAAGTTCGTGTTCTCGTTGATTTCATCACCATTGTTGTAGTCAGATTCTCCTGTGCTTGTCGATACCAGTTCCATCTCCACAATGTCCTTGAACTCCTTCCAGCCAGCAGTCGTCTCGTACTTCGTCTTTGTGCCAGCAGGCACGTATAGCGTTCCCTCGTTTTTGGTGTTGTCGGTGAACACGCTGCTGTCGATGGCAAACGGCTCCTTTATGAGGCAGGTCACCTTCATCAGCTTGGTGCAACCGGAGAAGGCATATGTGCCAATCGTTGTGACCGATGCAGGAATTGCAATAGTGGTAATGTTGCTATACGAAAAGGCACTATTCCCGATGGTTTTTACCATTGAAGGAATGTCTGCTTCCGTCATACCAATGCTATTGAAGGCACTGTTGTTTATGCTCAGTACATTTGCTGGAATCTTTGTGGTCTTACAGCCTGAAACGAGGCCATTGCTGCTTGTACGGATTATGGCATTGCATCCATCCCTCGAATCATAGAACTTGTTGCCGCTTTCAACGACAATGGATGTCAGATTTCTACAAGCCACGAACGGGTTTGTGCCAATGGTAGTCACGGAGCTTGGGATGAACACTGTTGTAAGTCTGGTGCCATACCCAAACGCCCATGAGCCAATGGTTGTAACAGCGTTATGGATTGTAATGGTTTTGAAATAACAGCATCCATAGAAAGCATAGTTTGCTATCGATGTGACATTGGAAGGAATAACCAAGTCTGTGATTTCCTTGTCCTTAAGATACAGGTGGGTTGCGAAGAACAGGGGATTGGAATAACCTGCGTAGTGTTTAATCTTGCACCATGCAACAAGGTCGCTGATAATCACTTTCTTCATTCCGCTGCATCCTTGGAAAGCAGCTTTTCCTGTATAGACAACCGAACTTGGCATATAGAACTCAGCCAACGCCTTGCAGTTCATAAAGGCGCTGTCGCCAATCTCGGTGATGGTGTCGGGGATCCTTATCGCCGTCATCTTCTGGCAGCCGTTGAACGCATTGACGTCGATCTTCGTCACATTGATGAAGTACTCCAGCTCATTCAGCGTTATTATCTCCGTGTTCCCGCGGAACGCCGTGCCAATCGTCGTCACCGCCTCGGCCTGGCTTTGTGTCATCTGCGTGTCGCTGCTCCCTATCCAGCCCTCACGGCGAGCCACCTTGATGAACGGCTCGTTGGTGTCGATGGTGGCAATGACGTTAAGCTGCGACAGGTCGGCCTCCACAATGTTCTTGAACTCCTTCCAGCCAGCAGTAGCCTCGTACTTCGCCTTTGTGCCAGCAGGCACGTATAGCGTTCCCCCGTTTTTGGTGTTGTCGGTGAACACGCTGCTGTCGATGGCAAACGGCTCCTTTATGTGGCAGGTCACCTTCATCAGCTTGGTGCAGTAAAGAAAAACACCTGTTCCTATGGTAGTGACATGCGCTGGGATGCTTACAGATGTGAGGTTCGAACAATTCTCAAACGCATTGATGCCTATCTTCGTTATCGACGATGGTATGTCAAACGTAGTAAAGGCTGTCTGGCCATTGAACGCATTCGTGTTTAACGTAGTGACGGCTGACGGTATTTTCGTCGTCTGGCAACCAGTTATCAGCAGGTTGTCCGATTTGCGTATGATGGCATTGCAGTTGTTGCGGCTGTCATAGTACTTGTTGTCGCCTTCGATAACGATGGATGTAAGACCACTACAGCCGATAAACGGATTTGTGCTTATGCTTGTCACCGTACTGGGGATGATGATGGACTTCAGGCTGCTGCATCTGGCAAACGAGTAGATCTTTATGGACTTGACCGTAGCGGGGATGGAAACAGTCTTGATGCTGCTGCCGCCCCAGAACGCATAGCTGTTGATTGTGGTAACTCCGTCAGGCACAACAAGGTCGATTACCTCTTCGCCGTTGAGATACAGGTGCTTGGCATAGTGCAAAGGAGTAGAAAGATTCCCAGTAAACGCAATAGCGCTCCACGCAGCAAGGTCACTGATGGTCACTTTCTTCAAGCCTGTGCAGTAGGCAAAGCCCCATCGTCCTACCTTTTGCACCGAGCTTGGCATGTAGAACTCAGCCAATGCCTTACAATAATAGAATGCGCTGTCGCCAATCTCAGTGATAGTGTCGGGAATCCTTATCGCCGTCATCTTCTGGCAGCCGTTGAACGCATGCGCGTCAATCTTCGTCACACTGGAGAAGTACTCCAGCTCGTTCAGCGTGACTATCTCAGTGTTCCCACGGAACGCCGTGCCAATCGTCGACACCGCCTCGGCCTGGCTCTGCGTCATCTGCGTGTCGCTGCTCCCTATCCAGCCCTCACGCCGCGCCACCTTGATGAACGGCTCGTTGGTGTCGATGGTGGCAATGACCAATTCAGGAAATACTGGAACATAGAAGAGTAATCGAGAAATGCTGCTCCACTCTCCATTAGAGTCGCGTACTCTGATGTTGAGCGTATGCGTACCCTCAGTCAAGTGAGAAATAGTGATGCTTAAGTACACTGCATTTCCGCTCATAGTCACCTTTTCTATCCTATGAGTTGAGAAGTCGTCATCCATCCAATACTCAGCTTCTTTAATTGTTCCTGTCTGCTCCGCCGTTTCTGGGATGTAGTATAACATGCGATTGACAGGACACCATTCGCCGTTGCTGTTTTGGGCGCGAAAATTCAGCACATGCACTCCTACAGCCTGCCCTTCTGTAGAAATAGACAGGCTGATGTTTGTGTTGCTGCTTTGCACCGTAATATGCTTGCTATAGTCTGAGTCTATCCAGTATTCGTAGCGTCGCAAGCTCTGTGCAGACGCTCCTAAGATGACAATCAGGTACAGCAAGAAAAATAATATTTTTTTCATCTTTGCTCCTCCATCTTTAGTTGGCTGTCATCTTTATGTTTACATTCAACTTGCGTTTTTGAGAATCCACATTAAGGCTGTAACTCTCCATCTTAGGGCTTGTGGGAATAAGAGTATAAGGAGTCGTGCCGCCTGTGATGCCAACAGGAGTGCCGTCTTGGCCAAGCAAATCAGAACTCCATTCTTCCATTTCATACTTTGTTTTAAATCCGCTATTGTTAATAGTACAATTTTCAATATGCTTTGTACTATAATTATATGCTAAGCAGCAATTAATAAAATAACTATCTGCGGCATAATCCCCATTGTTTAGAACTAAACAATTTATAAATTGTGCTTTGATTTGACGCGTTCCAAAACCAACATTACAATTAACAAATGTAACATCTGATACATTTGTTGGAATATTTGAACTATGATTAACAATAGTGCCAATAATAGTATTCTTTATTATTGCATTTTTTAAACTTGATGATATTTCGAAATCATAACTACTATAATAGGAATCCGGAATGTTAATATTACACCTGTCAATAGTTAACTTATTCAATTTATATGTAGAAGAGTTTGGACAATTAAACCCCCAGAATTTACATTTTCTAATAATTAGGTTGTCAACAGAATAACTTACAGAAATTGTCCTTATTATGGTCATGCCATCTAACATTATTGAAGTTAGAACACCTTTTGTTGAGATAACAATATTATTCGATACAATAGTATTCTCACCAGCGCCAATAAGTGAGATCTTTTTTGAGATATTAACATCTTTTGTCGAACTAAACGTTCCCTCATTCAAGAACAGCGTATCCCCATCAACCGATGCGTCAATAGCCGTCTGTAGTTCCTCGGCGTTATACATCGTAATGTTTCCGTTGTGTGACAAAGCGACCTTAGCCACCTGTGCATTTGCTTGTTTCATTCCCAATACAGTAAGGCAAGCCATAACAAATAATACTTTCGTTTTCATTTTTCTGTGGTTTTTAATTCTTAGTAATTGTATATTTTACAAAATGAGCTTAGAATTCAAATCCAATAAGGAATTGTGGAGTTATTTTCCACTCAACATCTTTATCTATCCTTATTCCTGACTTCCATTCATAGTCCGTATACGTTGTGCTCTTCCCGTTAAGAACTCTTCTCCTTAAACGGGGAACTTGGTAGGTATATGTAGTTTTAGTTTCCGTTGTGAGTCGCTGTATTTTGGCAAAAACGCCAATTGTCATTTTTTTGAATTTTACTCCTACGCCAGCACCATAATTCATTTCTCCATCCTCGGTCTTGAAGTTATACATATAGCCTGCACGTCCTTCTAAAAAAGGCTTTATATCAGTTTTTATTGGTATAGTGAAACGCAGTTTCCCATAGCCTCCACCAAGAAAAGATGTTGTACCACTTCCTGTGCTAATAGCTACATCAGGCCCTACACCTAAATAGATAATATTTTTCCACTTATAGCCGAGGTCATACCCCAAATCCGCTGTGAATAATTTGTCAGAATAGCCTAACCTAAGGTCAGTTCCCATAGCCAGGCCACTCTTCTTTTGCGCATATGCACCACTTGTACAAGTTAGCATGTACATTGACAACAAAATAGAAAGGAAAATCTTTGTTTTCATACATTTTTATGTTTTAGGTGAATATTGTACTATATTTATCCGCACAAAGAGCGTGGACAATGTTGTACATTATCATAGTGAGGTCGTGGAAATTACCTTTGTGGTATAATGATACAAAACGCCACGCCTCAAGGTATAATCATCCCTCATCAATCAAGATGAAAGTGTATAAGCCTTTAGACGTGAACATTATTGCATATCATCCACCACTGAAATTTTCCACGTTTCACTATGGGACAATCATGCGTAAACGCTCTCGTTGTCAGGCCATTCCAGCATAAGCCTTCATGGCCTTCCGCAAAGTTGAGAAACCTTTGTAGCACAGAGCCGCACCGGGCACTGCTGGGAATCTCGGCGACAAAGATACGAAAATCCGCCGGAAGTTCCAAACTTTCGGCGGATTATTTTTTTGGAAAATCTATTATTTGTAGTCCCTACTGAAAAACATTCGACGGTTGACCCGCTGTATGACCGCGAAGCCCCCCAACCCCCTTGCCCCCTAAAGGGGGAACTACAGACTCTGCAGGAACTCCCCCTTTAGGGGGTTGGGGGCTTCCCATTTATGTCGTTGGGGCACTCTTTCAGAGTGCATTCCGCAGCCTTCATTTGCCCGCAGGTCCTTCGGACACTACTGAGCGGCGACCGCTTCGCGGTCATACATCGTGGCAACCGTACAGTTCGAAAAATTTTACGGTGCGGCAGAAAAGACGCTGAAAGCGTCTACGCTCGGTAACCGCAGCGTACGAAGGACCTGCGGAAGCAGGAAGTCGGCAGAAAGCACTCTGAAAGAGTGCCCCAGCAGCAAGTATTGGGCGACCCCTACAGGGTCGTTGTCCTCCCCTCAGCTTCTCCGGGGGTGCTTTGCACCGCCCGGTTATTGAGAGGTGACCGCCTTGCGGTCATACTACAGCTCAACCGCACAGGTCGAATAATATCGATTACTTTATTGAAAATGATTATCCGCTATCGTACCACTAAGGCCCTGCCTGTGGTCTTATCAGCCCTTCGGGCTTTGGTGGTATCTTTGCGGATAATCATATTACTTTATTCTCTTGTTGTTTGTCCGGGCAAGGTCGAAGAGGTAGCTTAGCTTGATAATGATGTTCTGGAAGTTGGAGGCAGCAAAGTAGTCGCGCTTGGAGTTGCCGTAGATGTTTCCCAAGCCATAGTAGTAGCGCCCTTCAAGCATGAGGTGTCCTATGTGGCGGTTGGAGAACTCCAGTCCGAAGCCACCTGCTATGCCGTAGTCGAAACGGTTCTCGATGGGCATGAAGTACTGCTTGACCACCGGCGACACGCGCCCTCCCCACTCCATGTTAGGATGGTCGAGGTCGAAATTGAAGCTGCTCTTCTCGCTGAGGTTGTAGCACAGCTGCGGCCCCACCTGGAAGAAAGCCTGGAAACCTTGGCGCTCACGCCCCCACCCCAACCTGGCGAAGACAGGAACCTGAAGGTAGGTCATGGTGCGCGAGTACTCCTCGTACATGCCTTGCACCACATCGCCTGTGGTAGGGTCGCGGAGCGGCACCGGCTGGTCCTGCGCCGTCTGGATGTTCTCCTTCCATCCTATCTGTGCCACGTTGACCTCGCCAACGATGGCACACACGCTTTTGAAATATTTCTCACAGGTATATCGCACTGTGATACCGGCAGTGGGACCGCCGTGCTGTCCCTGGGCAATCTTGGGCAGGAATCGTATGCTGCTCATGACGTAGCCCCCGCTGGCACCTACGGCCAGGTCGCTACGGTGCTCGCCCACCTGTGCCTTTGCCGTCGATGGCAATAAAACCATCATGGCAGCCGCCGCAATCAGTATGTGTAGAGTCTTCAACATTGGTTAATATTTAATGGTTTCCACACGGTGCTCGGGCATGTAGTGTACAAACAGCACCTGGCGGTTCTTCCACCCGCCGTTGCCGTTACGCTCAAAGCGGAGGGGCGTCTGTGCTGGCACATAGTCGGAAGAGCCTTCGGCCCCGTTGAACTTCTTTCCATGCTTACACATACCCTTGAGCAGGAACATGGCGTGGTCGAAGCCGGTGATGGCGAAGCGTGGCAGCGCGAGCTGCATGTCCTGATGGAAGTTCCAGCGGTATTTCTGCTCAATGCGTGAAGTAAGAGTGGTCAGCGGGTTGTAGAAGAACGTAGAGGGGATGTAGGTGTTGAAACGGTAGAAGTTGTCAAGTTGATGCTTGGTGTACATCAGCCACTCGGTATATCCGAACATTATTATCTTCACGTCGGGATAGTGCGTTGTTAGGCCGTTGAGCTTGGCAAAGGCCACGTTAAGCTCCGGAGAGCGGGCCGTGTTGAGAATCACCACGTTGGTCTGCCGGCGGCTGAAAGCCTTCTGGAAGTTCTCTTCCGGCGACTTCAGGCTTGTCAGGTTATAGTCCAGTCCCTCTTCCTCTAAACGCGAGCGCATGGCCTTGGTGAACGGCCCCTTCTTGCTGGTGGAGTCGTTGCAGTCGATGAACACGGGGTGGCAGTCGGCAAACTTCTTCACGAACCTGCTTACCACCAAGTCGGTCTGCTCCGATGGCGACTGGTAGACCTGCATGATATTGGCATTGGTGGCAGTCTGTGGGGCCTCGATGGAGAAGGGTATGAAAAGCTTGATGTTGTGCTTCTTGGTGAAACTGCTCAGCTCGGGCATCTGCTTGGAGTAGAGCGGACCTATGATTACGTCGCACTTGGCGGCGGCAGGGTCGCTGAGCAGGCTTGACATGTTTATGTCCTCGAAAGTGTTCCATGCATGCACGTCGATGTCCACGCCCGTCTTCCTAAGGCTGTCGCAGCCCATGAGCAGACCGCGATAGTATTCCACCATACGGCGTCCGTCGCCGTTAATGTCGTGCAAGGGGAGCATGACTCCCACTTTCAGCTTCTGTGCCTCTGCTGCTGGCACGAGCAGCATCAGTGCCGCCATTGCCACCACATATTTCCTTTTCCAGTTCATATCTTTGACTTAGTGGCTGCAAAGGTAGCAACTTTTTTCGATATGGCGAAATAAAATGCGGACTACAAATGGCAAGCCATCTCTTTTTTAACAATTATCATCACAAACTTTATCCGCAATACAGTTTGTGATGTCGAATAATTTGCTTACCTTTGCACCATTCTTTGATGGCAACAGCCAACAAAGAGACGGAAAGACATAGATATGACACTACATATATTCAACCCCGAGCACGACATAGCACTGGCCAGCGGACTGTGGAATTTCACTGCGCCACACGCAGCCCGCTTGCTTCGCCACGACCTTGCCTTCCTGCCCGCTATATGGGCAAAGGCCGACGATGTCGTCTTAGTGGAAGACGCAGAGGCTGCCGCGCGGTCGCTGCGCCGTCTGCGCCTGCCAATCACAGGCATAGCCCTGGTCACCCGCAGCCAGCTGCCGCAGCTTACCATCAGCAGCATTGAGCCTTGGGGATGGAATGCAGCGCTACGCGCACTGCTCTTGCGCTGCGGCATTGACAGGCAACTGCTTCCATCGCCAGAGGCCATAGAGCAGATGCGTCAGCTGTCAAGGCGAAGCCTCGCCTGCCGCCTGCTGCCAAAGCTTAGAATGGAGGGCACCGTGGGCGAGTCGGTTGAGTGCAACAGCATGGACGACGTGGCCCGGCTACTGAGACACTACGGGCATATAGTGGTGAAGGCCCCTTGGTCGTCGAGCGGAAGGGGCATAAGGTATATCGATTCTGAAGAGGCTTTCTCGCGCCATGAGCTGCAGGGATGGATGAGCAGGGTGATGGAGAGCCAGCAGTCGGTGATGGTGGAGCCATATTATAATAAGGTGAAAGACCTGGCCATGGAATTCCATGCCGACGCTCACGGCAACATAAGCTATGAAGGGCTGTCGCTCTTCCACACCGAGAACGGAGCCTACACTGGCAACCTGCTGGCCACCGAGCAGGCTTGCCTCAGCATCATAACACGCTACATATCAGCAGACTTACTTGAAAGAATTAAACAAACTATACAGAACGAGCTGCGCGATGCTCTCAGCAACAAATACATTGGCTCCGTGGGTGTAGACATGATGATTGTGTCTATCCATAATAGCCCCAAGCCGCGCTTCATGCTGCATCCTTGCGTGGAAATAAACCTTAGGCGCACCATGGGCCATGTGGCTCTTGCCACAGAGCTTAGGCTCAACCCCACTCACGACGACGATCTGCAGCATGCCATGCGCATACAGTATGCCAATGACAAATACCAACTACGGTTGACACGATTGTAATACGCAACTAAAACTATAACTAAAAATGAGAAAGACAACAACACTAATGGCCCTGGCCCTGCTGCCACTTGCAGCAGCGGCCCAGTACAAGTCGCAGGTATGGTCGCCCGACAATGGCGACGGCACCTACACCAACCCAGTCATCAATGCCGACTACAGCGACCCCGACGTCTGCGTAGGCCCCTCGGGCGAAGACTACTACATGACAGCCTCGTCGTTCCAGTGCACTCCGGGACTGCCCATACTCCACTCCAACGACCTGGTGAACTGGAAAATCATCAACTACGCCCTTGGCAATCTCTATGAAGGCGACGACGAGATGCTTGGCCACTTCAGTGAACCGCGCCACGGCGACGGCGTCTGGGCACCGTCGATACGCTACCACAACGGCGAGTACTACATCTACTGGGGCGACCCGGACCATGGTGTCTACATGGTGAAGACCAAGGACCCCGCCGGAAAGTGGGACAAGCCCGTATGCGTGATAAAGGGCAAGGGATATATCGACACCACGCCACTATGGGACGACGACGGACGCTGCTACATGGTTAACGGCTGGGCTAACTCGCGGAGCAAGTTTGCCAGCGTGCTCACTGTCAGGGAACTGTCGGCCGACGGCACCAGAGCCATAGGACAGCCGGTAATAGTGTTCGACGGCAACGGCACCGAGAACCGCACATGCGAAGGGCCGAAGTTCTACAAGCGCGACGGATGGTACTGGATAATGTGCCCGGCAGGCGGCGTACCCACGGGATTCCAGCTGGCAATGCGCTCGAAATCGCCTTACGGACCATACGAGCACAAGATTGTGCTGGCACAGGGCAAGACCAACATCAACGGCCCTCACCAGGGCGGATGGGTGCACACAAAATACGGCGAAGACTGGTTCCTGCACTTCCAAGACAAGGAGGCCTACGGACGGGTGGTGCACCTCAACCCCGTGGACTGGTCTACGGGATGGCCTGTCATGGGCAAGAAGGGAGAACCCGTGACCACCTACAAAAAGCCCAAGGCCAGCACACAGCTCATCACCAATCCCGTGGAGAGCGACGAGTTCAACACTCCCACCATGGGCCTGCAGTGGCAGTGGCATGCCAACTACGACGAGAAGTTCGGCGTTCCCACCGCCTTCGGCACCTTCCGCATCTACACATATAAGCTCAGCAACGGATGGAAGAATTTCTGGGAAGTGCCCAACATGCTGCTGCAGAAGACACCTGCCGACAGCTTCACCGTAACCACAAAGATGCGCTTCACGTCGAAGGCCGACGGACAGATGGGAGGCCTCATAATGATGGGTCTCGACTACTCGGCACTCATACTCAAGCGCACGGGCGACCAGTTCCAGCTGGTTCAGGCCACATGCAAGGCCGCCGACAAGGGCAAGGAGCAGACAGAGCAGGTGATAGCCACACTGAAACCCACGGCGAAGGACAAGATAGACTATAAGCCCGGCATACACGAGGACATCTACCTGCGCCTCACCGTTGACAACTCAAAGGTGAACTTCGCCTACAGCTCCGACGGCAAGAAATTCACCCCCTGCGGCACAGAATTCCAGATGCGCGAGGGCAAGTGGATAGGCGCCAAGTTCGGCTTCGTGTCAGTGGAAACCGACGCCAAGGCCGACCGCGGCTGGGTGGAAGCCGACTGGATAAGGGTGACAAAGTGACACCGTAAAGGGAATATCTATTAATTGTAGGGAATTACTTTATGTATGTCCGATTCTAAGCGATTTTGCGGACATACATAAAGTAAGTCCCTACAAGAGTTACCAGAGGGATAATTCCCGACTACAATTCGTCGTCGTCATCCCAGATGTTGTTGTTGCGACGGGTGTACTGAGGGTCTTCGCTGGTGGTCTCCGTGTCACGATAGACCTGCATTTGGACTGATGCCGACTGCAAGATGCCGGCGGTCTTTAGCTGCACGACGCTGGTACGCGGGGCTGTATATTGATGCTTTGTATTCATAGCTTTCTGCTGTCTCTACGGTTACTTTATCACAAGCTTTCTGCCACCAATAATGTTAATACCCTTGGCAGGAGCCGCCATGCGCTGTCCGCTGAGATTGTACACGCTCCCCTCATTGTCTTGAGAATCACCCAGCATGAGGTTTATGCCCATGGCACTGCCGGAGAAAGGGAAGCCGTTGGTGAGGCGCGACTGAGTGGGGTTTTCAATATAGAGATAGCTCTTGCCGGCCTGCAGTGTGCGGCCGTTGTCGCTCTTGAAGAATCCCACTTGGTTTTCATGCTTGCTCAGGATGAACACCTTGCCGTAGTCGCAACCGGCGGTAGTACCCACGGTCTTCGCTTCGAGGCAGGGCTTCAGCAGGTTGTCGCTGCTTACGTCGGTACCTGCATCGACCAATGCGACCTCATAGGTGCCGGGGTCGGCCTTAAGCAGCAAACCAGTGTTGGCAGCCGGATTGGTGATGGCGTTGTCGAACTTCACGTCGTTGCCGTCCTTAGTGGCATAGTAGGCCGTCACGCCCGAACCGGTGAAGTCTACAGCATGTGTGCAGCTGAAGGTGGCATAGCCGATGTCTTGGACGGTGATGCTGATGGTGGTGGCCGGTTCGTAGATGGTGACGCCCTTCAAGGCACCGCTCTTCTGCGAGGGGAAGGTGCTGGCCACGGTCGTGGGGTTGTGGACAATCTTTGTAGTGATGTCGGTGAGCGAGTGGTTCTGGTAGAGCTGATACTCGGCGAAGCTGTAGGCCGAGCCGGCGCTGGTGGCGTAGGTATAGCCGTAGTTGTTGGCCAGGCCAATGCCCTTGGCATAGCTGTAGCGGGCGGCGAGGTTGTTGTTCTGCACAGAAATGATGCCGATATTGGCGGTATTGATCTTGCCGAACTCCTGGTCTTCGCTGAAGCCCCAATAGGTGCCCCAGGAGAAGGCGTCGGTGCTGCTTGTGACGGATGCGTAGAGTTCTTCGTCGGTGAGGTCGAGGGTCTGGCTGGCCTTGTAGAGCGGGGCGAGGGCTATGCCCCTGGTGGGGTCGGAGTCGGCGTAGCCGGCAGCTACGGCCTTGAAGGTGTAGACGCCTTTCTTCGCAGGCTCGAAGGGCAAACCTTCGAGCACGGACCAGTCGGTGGCGTCGCCACCTTTATAGTAATAGGTGGTGCCGCTCTCTGAGCCGGTAAGTGTCACTTGAGCCTTGCGGAGCTGCGGGTCGCCGGCGTAGGCAGTGAGCGTGGCACTTACGGTGGGCTTGGTCAGCTGGGTCAGGGGGGTGGCTGAAGACTTATGGATGGTGACGCTGCCGCCGTTGGGGTTGACACCCGTGACGATGGTCTGGCCATTCTTGTAGTTTACGGTCAGCGTGTTGCCGTCCTGTGTGGCTGCGTCGGCGTAGGTGTCTACGAGCAGCGTGAGCGGGTAGCTGAACATGGTCTTGTTTTCAAGCGTGGTGCTGACTGTGAGCACTATGTTTTCGTCGTCCTCGGTAGTGGTGGTCACGGTGGCGTTGTCGCGCTCACGCACGTAGCCGGCCACCTCGTGGAACGGAGCCACCCACAGCTCGTCCTGCAGGGTCACCACATAATCCCAGTGGTTGTAGAGACGCTGCGGGTCCTGGAACTGGTCGTAGCCCTCGGCTATGGCGTGGGTCATGGTGACGCCCCACGAGCCGCTGCTGATCAGACCGTCGACGTAGCTGTTCATGGTCAGCTCGTTGCTGCTGCCGCCCATGCTCTGCTGATAGGTGCGGCATCCCACGTGGTTCTGCAACACGTATTCAATGACATCCTCGCTCTTCGAGTTGCCCGGGAAGATGAAGGTGAGCGGCCGCTGGCCTACCTGCTCCTCAATGACATCGTCGTTGTGCACCACCTCGTATTCCAGCTCCGACTCGCTCAGGTTGGGCAGGGCCTTGTGGTTGTAGCCGTGCGAGGCAATCTCGAAGCCGTCATTGTACATCTCGCGAATCTGGTCCCACGTCATGGCGGGCACCTCAGGCGAGTTGGTGGCCTTGATGGTTCCGCCCACCTTCGAGCCGATGATGGCGAAGGTGGCGCGTATGCCGCGCTTCTTCATCTCAGGATAGGCCAGGGTGTACTGGTCCTGTATGCCGTCGTCGAAGGTATAGCTGACGGCGGCCTTGCGGTTGCCGTCGTAGGGGGCTATGCTCACTGGGGTCTTGTCGGTCTCTATCTCGTTGTCGGTCCATACGGTCAGCTTGGTGATACCGAAGCGGTTGGAGGAACCATTAATCTTGAAATCCACGTCGACGGTTTCCTCGGTAGTCTCTACCACGTAGATGGTTCCAGAAGTGAGCGTCTCTCCTGCTGACACGCCACGCAGTACACCGTTCAATGCGATGACGGTGGTTTGGGAGTTGACCTCAATCTTCACGCGGTCGCCGTTAACCAACGATACCACCGAGCCATATAGATTATTCTTGTTGCTATTCCCGTATGTATATCCTAATGAGCCGTTGCTGCCATCGGTCTGCCAGTTCCCGCTGTTGTCGAAGGCGAAGCGATGCTCCAGCCCATTGGCGTTTGTGGGAACGTAGACGTCCTTGCTCGTGCTGCCGTCGGTCAGCGTGTGGTGCTCCGTGTTGCCGAAGGTCAGCGTGGTGCCCTTGGACAGGATGCTGCCACCGCTGATGTCGTAGACGTGTTCCGTGCGTGGCTGCACGATGTTGAAGTCGTATGTCGACAGGCTGCCAAGGGAGGCGATGTATGCTTGGTTGTTCAGGCTGACGGCGTTGGCGGTCTTAGTAAACTGCGTCACTCCACCTGTAGTGGAGAGCACAAAACTGTTGGCAGGAGCCGAGCCGCTGCCGACGACGGCAGTCAGCAGATTGACGGCAGGAGCTTCTGGGGCGGTGCCGTCGATGATGGGCGCATTCACCGTCGATTCCTCGCCGATGAGCAGCACGCCAGTATTGGCAGGCACCTGCAACACCTGCTCGCAGTCGATAGTGCCCGTGGCATCGTCGTAGCCCGTCACCACGTAGGCCTTGAAGAGGTCGGTGAAAGGCGAGAAGTCGAGCGGCTGGTCGCACGAGAAAGTTTCTTTCTGGTCGGCCCCGATGAGGATATTTACTGTTTCAGGGGTCTTCACCTGCACCTTTTGCAGGAATCCACCACCCATGGTGAAGCCCATGTGGGTGGGCAGGGTGACATTGTAGCGCACACGGTAGGTAACGGTAGTATAACTTGTACCTACAACATTTGTCTCGCTGACCAGCTCAACGAGCGACTGCGTGTCGAGGTCGGGATTGACGTTGATGGTATTCTTGTTGGCACGTACCGTAAAGGTGACGGTCTGTCCCGCCACCATCTTCGGGATGAGCAAATGGGCATCGCTGGAGATGAAGCCCAAGGCATTGCTCGTAATGGACACGCGGTTATATATTGACGAGGTGAAGTAGAGGCCCTGCGTCTCAGGGATGACATAGTCAGCAGCAGTGTGCAGCTGTTCTTCTTCGATGCTGTTGCCGCGACGGTAGCCCCAGCCACTGTTATAGTTCCAGAGAGCACCGCTCTCCAGGGTCACGTCGGCAGCCAGCGCATCGAGCGTTGTCTGTGAGATGGCCGAAAAATCCCATGAGCGGTTGTCGGGCGACGGCACCTCGACGGCATCCATCACGCTCTCCTTCACAGGAAATTCCTCCACTTCGACCTGCTCGCCACTGACTAAGCCCAGTGTTACCAGCTGATTATACATCTTCTTACCTAAATACTCCGTAGCCTGCTTGTCGAAGTGCAGGTTGTCGGAGAGCAGCGTGGCGTTCTGCATGTCTATGACGTAGCAGTTAGGGTCTTCGCTGGCTACCTGCTTCTGGGCAGCCTCCACGGTGGCGTTGTACTGAGTAGAGCGGCGGCAGACAGTACCGAAGATAAACGGCAGGGTCTTGTCGGCCTCGTCGCCGGTCTTGGCATATATCGCGTTGCGCATGTAGGCAATCATCGTCTTGAAGTTCTCGTAGTAGCTGCCAGCGGCGTTGCGGTCGCTCTCGCCCTGGTGCCACATGATGGCCTTCACGTCGTAGCCTGCGTCAAGGGCGGCCAGCGTGCCATTGATGAGCGAGGCCACGCCATCGGTGAGGTTCTTCGTCAGCGAGTTGTTGTTCTTGTATTCCTCCTGGGTGATGTCCTGCCCACAGTAGGCGTTGTGGGTCTGCATCCACTCGGCATCGGCATACCAGATAGGCAGCTTCTCTACTGTCACTCCCGGTGAGATGGCCGTGCCGCCATAGGAGCACTTGATGGCGTAGAAGTCCTGCGATACGGCCTTGTCTATCCAGTAGTTCGTCACGTCGCAGAAGGCGTAGCGCTCACCACTATTAAAGGTACGCGTGTCGAACGTCTGCTTAGAGGGGTTGCCGCAGATGCTGGCCCAGTGCAGGTGTGTGTAGGGCGACGAGGGCAGCGAGCCGTTTTTCTTCATGTAGTCTGGCAGGTTCGAGGTGTACTCGCGCCCGTCGGCGTTAGACTGTCCGGCATAGATGAACACCGGCGCTTTCTGTTGAGCCACGCTCATGGCAATGCCTGCCACCATCAGTGTAACAAATGTAAGTAATCGTTTCATGTTTTCAGCGTTGTTTTGGTTGTTTCTGTTGCAAAAGTACAGCCTTTACGCCTATTGTTGCTGGTAAAAACATACAAATAATGGTTGAATCTTACGCACTGCCGATAAAGCATCAACAAAAAGCATTCGAAAAACTCCCACATTTAGTTGCAAAACATTTGGCTGATTGGGAAAAAAACACTAAATTTGCCGTTGCAATATGAAACGAATACTACAAACTCTACTTCTGGCACTGCTCTGCACCATGAACGTATGTGCCGAGGGCGGGCTGCAACTTACCAGTCAGCGCATCTCTTCGCAGGAAGGCCTGCTGAGCAACACGGTCTATGAGCTGGCACAGGACCCGGAGGGATTCGTATGGATGGCCACCAACAACGGGCTGAGCCGTTACGATGGCTATACCACAGTGAACTACGCATCGGTGAGCTGCCTGCCCAACCATCCCATGGAGGCCCGCATAGGCCGCCTGTCATGCGATGAGAGAAACAGGGTGCTGTGGCTCAGCACCTCAACATACATAAATGCCTGCTACGACCTGGGGCAGGCACGTTTCGTGGACTGGACAGGCAAGGGCGACATGATGCGCCCGATGAACAAGTTCTTCCTGTCGACAAGGGGAATGTGGTTCTATGGCAACGGCTTGGGAGTACGATTCTCCGACGGTCGCAAGGCTACAGACTACACCAAGGAGAACGGCATGCTGCCCTCTAACGAGGTGGAACGGATAATGGAAGACAAGGGGGGAGATATTTGGATAGCCACCGCCAGAGGCATGGTGTTTGTGCCGACAAGCGGCAGGCCCCAGACCAAGCTCGAAGGACGGCGAATCATCAGCTGCGTTGTAGGTACGGCGCAAACGTTCTGCCTGGACGATGCAAACCACGTTTACACTTTCAACAACAAGACGGCGACGCTGCTCTCCACCCGCCCTGCCAACATTCCTGCGGTGAAGAAGGTGAACATCAGCTTCATCTGGAACGACCGCTGGATGCTGTTCACGCCTGAAGGCACCATGACGGTGAGCACCAAGGACGGCTCATGGCGACAGGAAAGAGGAGAGGCCGCCGTGGTCAACGGCCTGAACCAGGGGGCTACGGATGGCTATCACTTTGTGGCTGACGACAGCGGACGGCTATGGATATTCGCCGACAACGGGCGGCTGAAGGTGCTCGACCTGCTGAAAAACTCAAGGTTCACCAGCAACAAAGGGCGTAAGTTCAACATTGTAAGCGACCACGAGGGGCGGCTGTTCATAGCCACCTACGGCAACGGACTCTTCGTGTGGAACCCAAAGACCGACCATACCGACCACTTCAAGGCTGAAGACGAACAGCCCATGGTAAGCTCCAACTATCTGCTCTATGCCATGTGCGACCGTCAGGGTAACATCTGGGTGGGTTCGGAAGAGACAGGTGCTTACAGGCTCAGCGTAGTTGGCAAAGGAGTGAGCCACGCACTGCCAGAGCCTGCCCATAAGGGCGACGGGGCCAACACTGTGACAGCCATAGCAGAACGTGACGGTAATATAATTATAATAGGTACGCGCGAAGGTGGCGTTTATCAGTATGACCTGAAGACAAACCACACGGAAAAGCTTAAGACCATACAGTCGAGCATCAGGTGCCTGCTCGTTGACCGCGACAAGCGCCTCTGGACAGGCACGTATGACCGCGGGCTATACGTCGAGGGTGAGAACTACTGTGTGGAAGATGCCACACACCGCCTGCCGGTGAACAATGTGCGCGACATACGCCAGGACAACAAGGGACGTATATGGATAGGCACAAGGGACGGCGGACTGCTGATGACCGACGGCGACACAAGGAAACCGCTGATGTTCAGGAAATTCTTAGACAAGGAGATGAACCAAAAGCGAGTAAACGTGCTGACCATCGACAGCAGGGGCACCATGTGGGTGGGCACCAACGACGGACTATACAGCGTGGACAGCAGATTAGACAACATAACCGAGAAGGATTTCACGGGCTATCGTGCCGACGGGAGCCTGCCCTTCAGCGAGATAAGCGCCCTGTATGCTGCAGCCGACACCACACTATGGGTGGCAGTGGGCGGAGGAGGACTGCTGAAATGCCGGACAGACGCCAACGGAAGCATCAGCTATACGCAGATAACGCGGCGCGAGGGCTTGGCCAGCAACGCCGTCTACAGCATAGTAGGCGACAGCCAGTCATATCTGTGGGTGGGCACCGATGCAGGAATATCACGCATCAACACCCGGAACGGCATTGTCAACACCTACCAGCCGCTGCCATTCATACAGGCCAACATCTGCGTTGAGGGCAGTGCCCTGCAGACCAAGGACGGCCACTTGCTCTTCGGCACCATCTACGGCATGAGAGTGGTAAGCCCCGACCATACAAACCGACAAACCTCCAACAGCCTGGCTGACAACCAAGCAAACCGCTTGACGGCCATCGTCACCGACCTGCACGTGAACGGACACTCCATATATGAAGACAGCACCTTCAGGCAGTCGCTGAGCACCACGCCACACATTGAGCTCGGCTCGCAGGACAACTCGTTATCGTTCTTCTTCTCCAATTTTGCCTTCGCCAACATCAAGTCGTCGCTTTACCAGTTCTACTTAGAGGGCATTGACGACACCTGGAACCCCATGACAACGGCCAACCACGCCGACTACACCGAGCTGCCGCCGGGACACTATACCTTCCACTTGCGCTCGCTCGACCACAACAACAACTGGCTTGACGAGACACGGATAGAGATAACCATACACCACCCCTGGTATCTGCGCTGGTGGGCTGTGCTCATCTATGTTATGGCAGCCATGCTCTTCATCTGGTATGTCTACAGCAACTGGAAGGAGAAATTCGACCTGCACCAGCAGATGAAGATGGAGAAGCAGATGACCGACTTCAGAATGATGTTCTTCACCAACGTGGCTCACGAGTTCCGCACACCCTTGGCCATCATTCAGGGAGCTGTCAGCCGCATTGCCGACACAGCATCGCCCGGAACGGCAAAGGCAGCGCTGCAGACAGCACAGCGAGGCACCAGCCGACTGCTCAGACTGGTGAACCAGCTGCTCGACTTCAGGCGCATGACCACCGGCACGCTGCGGCTGAAAGTTGCAGAGGGCGACATGGTGGCCTTTGTGAGAAGCATCTACCAAGACCTGTGGAGCATGGCCAACCAGAAGAGCATCAGCATGCAGCTGATAACCTCCGAACGGAAACACATCTTGACCTTCGACCACGACAAGGTGGAGACAATGGTCTACAACCTGCTGTCGAACGCCGTGAAGTACACGCCCGAAGGAGGAAGCATCATAGTCAGACTGGGATTCGACAACCAGCTGTTTACATTTTCCGTGAAAGACTCCGGCCCGGGGCTTTCTGCCGAGGCACAGGCTCACCTGTTCCAGCCCTTCATGAACGGCTTAGCCTCGCAGGGAGGCATGGGCATAGGCCTCTACTCGGCTCGCGAGATGGCCCGCCTACACCACGGCGACATAAGCTACACAACGGCCGATGGCGGCGGAGCATGCTTCACCATGACACTGCCAGACAACAGCAGACTTTACCAGCCAGAAGAGATGGCAGACGCGAACGACGTACCATCTTACCACCAAGACGACAGGGAGGCAGAGGCAGTGATACGGGAGATGATGCCGCAGGCAATCAACGAAGGCGTACGCGTGATTGTGATTGAGGACGACCCTGACATGATGGAGCAGATAAAAAGCGAACTGGGCGTCTACTTCACCGTAGAGGGCTACATGAACGGAAGGCAGGGCTTCGATGCAGTGATGGGTAATGCCGTCTCCGCCGACACGCCGACACGCAGTCTGCCAGAACGCTGCAGCCTGCTGGTGTGCGACGTGATGTTGCCTGACATGGACGGCTACGAAATTGTAAGACAGGTGAAGGCTCGGCCCGACATGCGTTCATTGCCGGTCATACTGCTGACGGCCCTCGGCGATGAGCGCCACCAGCTGAAAGCCTACAAGGCTGGTGCCGACGATTTCGTGGTGAAGCCCTGCAACTGGCGGATACTTGCTGCCCGTGCCTTACAGCTCATAAAGTGGGCCGACGCTAATAGGGCTGACGCAGGGACTGCCACAACATCAGCAGAGAGTGCGAACGGAGGCTTGTCAACCGCCACCCCTGAGGAAGAAGGCCAGAGCGACACAATCTTCATATCCCATGCCGACAAGACCTTCAAGAAGCGTGTGGATGCGCTCATCGCCAGCCACATGGCCGACGAACAGTTCAACATAGACATGCTTGCCGAGATGATGCAGATGGGGCATACGAAATTCTATGGACGCATGCGCGAGGTTACTGGCACAACACCCAACAAGTATGTCATGGCTGAGCGCATGCGCCGGGCTGCAGACCTTCTGCTCGACGGACGCCTGAACGTGAGCGAGGTGGCATGGAAAGTGGGCTTCCAAGACCAGTCGTATTTCAACAAGTGCTTCAAAGCCCACTATGGCGTTCCGCCCAGCAAGTACGGGAAATAATCGTCACCTCAGTGTTCCATAGATATGGTGTCTCACGTAGGCCCTGTGACCATAGATGGCTACGGCGCAGAAACAAATGAGCGGAATGATGAACGAGATGTTGGTGGAAGGGATGCCCAGCAGCGTGATGTCAAGGTCGATTATCAGTGCCTGTATAGGTGGGAAAACCGAGCCGCCGAGAATGGCCATGATGAGTCCGGCACCGGCAAACTTAACATTGTCGCCGACACCACGGAGGGCTATGCCGTAGATGGTTGGGAACATGAGCGACATGCAGGCCGACACAGTCACCAAGCAGTAAATGCCATTGCGGTCGGTGAAGAGGATTACCCCTCCAAGGGCCGAAGCCGCCACTATGGCGAGTATGCTGAGGAGCCTGCCCGGAGCCATGAACTTCAACAGCCATGTGCATACAAAGCGACTGATGGTGAAAAGAACCATGGCCACTATGTTGAACTTCTGCGACAGTATCTCGGCAGCCTTCTCATCCATGCCCTCGGCCATGAACACGCGCGTACCATATTGTATAATAAAAGTCCAACACGTCACCTGGGCAC
The DNA here is from genome assembly GCA_017449025.1 of Prevotella sp. Classification (GTDB taxonomy): domain Bacteria; phylum Bacteroidota; class Bacteroidia; order Bacteroidales; family Bacteroidaceae; genus Prevotella. Next base: position 102,572 of record JAFSKJ010000036.1, read on the forward strand.
CAATATAGCAGAACTGCGCAATGACGCCCTCGCGGTAGTTATGCTCATGCCACAGTTCTCGCAGAGCCACTGAGAGCTTCTTGTCCGACGCCTTGTCGCTGTCCATCGGCATCTTGTTAAGCCATAGCAGCACACCCAGTATGATGGCCACGGCCCCGATGAACACATATGGCTGAATAAGCACGCCCAGGTCGTGATCCTTCACCATGTCGAACTGCAACTGCGGCAGCTCACGCCTGGCAGCTGATGTCAGCGGATTCATCTTTGCCTGCACAAACTGCATGGCCACCCACATGCCGAGAAGGTTGCCCACGGGATTGAAGGCCTGTGCCAAGTTGAGCCGCTGGGTAGCCGTTTCCTCGCTGCCCATACAGTAGATATACGGGTTGCACGACGTCTCCAGGAACGACAGACCGCACGTCAGTATGAAATAGGCCAGCAGGAAGGGGAAGTAATAGCCAATGAAGCGCGCTGGCAGGAAGAGCAGTGACCCTAACGCAAAGAGCGTCAGGCCCACAATCACCCCGTGCTTGAACGAATAGCGCTGTATGAAGATTGCCGCAGGAAAGGCCATGACGAAATAGCCCAGATAGAAAGCCACAGGCACAAATGCCCCCTCGGTGACACTCATGCGGAAAATCTTGGAGAAGGCTTTCACCATGGGAGCGGTAACGTCGTTGGCGAATCCCCACAAAGCAAAACACGAGGTTATCATCATGAACGGGACAAGCAGGCTGACGCCATTTCTCGTTAGAATGCCGTTCTTAACTTTTACATATTTGCTCATTAGTTAGTAAGTTTTGTTAATTAACACGGCAAAATTACAACAAATATTTCAGAAAGTGATGCTTTTTAAGAAGTTTTTACTAACTTTACGGCCGAAAAAGTAAACACCGATGAAGAAACTGCTATCATTACCGCCAAATCTGGTGGACTCTTTTCACGAAATAACAGGTCTTGCGCCCAAGACATTCTTCTGCACAAACGACCCCGTGGGCCATAAGTTAGGCAGCGGAGGAGGTACGGCGTGGCTGCTGCACAAAGCATACCTTGCAAGCGGCACAGAAAAGGCATTTAGCTCGTGGCTTGCCGATGAGAAGCGCATACTGCTCCATGCCGGAGGCCAGAGCCGGCGTTTGCCGGCATACGCACCTTCAGGGAAAATACTCACGCCTATCCCCGTCTTCCGCTGGGAGCGCGGACAGCGCATCAACCAGACTCTTCTCGACATGCAGCTGCCACTATATGAGCGGCTGATGGAATCGGCTCCGGACAGCATACACACAATGGTGGTGAGCGGCGACGTGTTCATCCGCACAACTCAGCCCCTGCCTCCCGTGCCCGCCGCCGACGTAGTGTGCTACGGCCTGTGGCTGCCCGCCTCGGTGGCAAGAAACCATGGAGTGTTCGTAAGCAGCAGGCAGGCGCCAACGGTGCTGAAACAGATGCTGCAGAAGCCCACGGTGCAGACGCTCAACAGCCTGCAGCGAGAAAACTTCTACCTCACGGACATAGGAGTATGGATGCTATCCGACAAGGCTGTAGGACTCTTGATGAAACGGTGCATGGAACCAGCCGCCACGAACCCGGCGAACGCCACTGGCTTCAGGGAATACGATCTCTATGGCGAATTCGGATGCGCCTTAGGCACATCCCCCACCCTGCCCGACTCCGACCTGAAGGAGCTGACCGTGGCCATCGTACCCCTGCCTGGCGGAGAGTTCTACCACTTCGGCACCAGTCGCGAGATGTTGTCGTCGACGCTTGCCGTACAAAACCTGGTGAACGACCAGCGCCAGATCATGCACCACGACCACAAGCCCCAGCCCAGCATCTTCGTCCAGAACTCCACGACACGCATACAGCTGACAGAAGAGAACACCAACATCTGGATAGAGAACAGCTACATTGGCGAACACTGGCAACTGAGCCACGACAACATAGTGACAGGCATGCCCCTGAACGACTGGCACATATCCTTGGAACCCGGAGAATGCATCGACGTGGTACCCATCGGAGACAGCAGCTATTGCCTGCGCCGCTACAATATCGACGACCGCTTTGCAGGTGACGAACAACAGAAGAAGCAGTTCCCCGTTTACGAAAGCCTCGACGACCTTGTCAACAACCGGCAAAAGCCCCCCATCGCCTACATTTCAGCAGAGGACATCTCAAATCAGGCCAATCTGCGCCGGCTTTTCCGTCAGCGGCGCTTGTTCCAGAACGAAAACCTGCCAGTCTTGGCACGCAACTGGGAGCACAGCGTGTTCTACCAGCTCGACCTTAGCGACGCCTCCGACCACTTCAGCAAAGAGGGCATACCACTGCCGCCGGCATTGCCCGATGACGCGCCTCTGATGTCGCGCATCCATAACGCCATGTTCAGAGGCGAAGACGAGAAAGCCTTCGGGCTGCTCCGCAATGGGCTTATCGTCAACCACTCCACACAAGGCAATTATTCCTCGCAACAGAGAGAAGAACAGGGAGGCAGGCTGTGTTCCGACCAAATAGTCTGGGGGCGCTCACCCGTACGCATCGACATTGCAGGAGGATGGACAGACACCCCACCCTACTGCCTTATGGAGGGAGGCAACGTTATAAACCTGGCCATCGAGCTGAACGGCCAGCCCCCGCTGCAGACATATATAAAGCCTTGCAATGAGCCACATATCATTCTGCGCAGCATAGACCTCGGAGCAACCGAAGTGATTGACACCAACGAGCAACTGGAAGAATACAACAAGGTTGGCTCGCCGTTCTCCATTCCCAAGGCAGCACTGACGCTGGCCGGATTCGGCAGCAACGCCGACAACCCAAAACCGTTGAAACAACAGCTTGAGGATTTCGGCTACGGCATTGAGCTTACGCTGCTTTCGGCCATTCCGGCAGGCAGCGGGTTAGGCACGTCAAGCATTCTGGCAGCCACGGTATTAGGGGCATTGAGCGATTTCTGCTCATTGGGATGGGACAAGAACGAGATAGGCCTACGCACACTAATGCTTGAACAGCTGCTCACCACTGGCGGAGGATGGCAAGACCAGTTCGGAGGAGTGCTTGGAGGAGTGAAACTGCTACAGACACAACAGGGCTGGAACCAGAGTCCTGTGGTAAGGTGGCTCCCTGACGGACTGTGGACACAGCCTGAATACCAGCCCTGCCACCTGCTATACTACACCGGCATAACACGCACCGCCAAGCACATACTGGCAGAGATTGTAAGGCGCATGTTCCTGAACCACCACGACCAGTTATTGCTGCTGCGACAGATGAAGGAGCACACCTTGGAGATGTACGAGGCCATACAGCGACAGGATTTCGCCGAGACAGGCAGGCTTATACGCCGCACATGGACACAGAACCAGATGCTCGACAGCGGCACCAACCCCGCTGAGATTGAAGCCATAACAAGTCTTATAGACGACCTGTGCTTAGGCTACAAACTGCCTGGAGCCGGCGGCGGAGGCTATCTGTACATGGTGGCCAAGGACCCCGGCGCAGCAGCGCGCATCAAGACAATAATCAACGAGAACAGGCGTAACTCCAACGCCCGCTTCGTTGACATGACACTATCGAACAAAGGACTACAGATAAGCAGGAGTTAAGAAGAAGGCAAGAGTCATGGAATTCAGAACCGTTGTTGACATCAAGGACCCAGGGTTCAGGATTGAGCCGCGCGAAGAGATGCTCTTCGTGGGCAGCTGTTTTGCCGACAGCATTGGACAGCGGTTCATAGAGAACCAGTTCCGGGCTGTGGTCAATCCTTACGGTACAATGTACAACCCAGCCTCCGTGTTGCACACCATAGAACGTTATGACGGAAAGCCGCGTGTAGTGTTTATTACACTTGGCACCAACCACATCTACCGGCTGAAGGAAACGGGTGAGATTGTAGACAACTGCCGGAAACAGCCCGCCGCACTCTTTCAAGAGGAACAGCTCACCGTGGAAGAGTGTTCCGGCTTCCTGCGTAGTGCCGTCAGCCTGCTTCGCAGCCGCAGGCCTGATGTACAAATAGTTCTCACCGTCAGCCCCATCCGCTACCGTAAGTACGGTTACCATGAGAGCCAGCTGTCGAAGGCAACGCTATTGCTTTCGGTTGACAAGCTCCTTGACCACAAAGGCTTACATAACAACAATGAAGCGCCAGTTCCCCAATCCAGACTCATCTACTTTCCGTCCTACGAGATACTGATGGACGAACTCCGCGACTACCGTTTCTACGCAGACGACATGCTCCACCCCTCGTCCCAGGCCGTAGAATATATATGGCAGCAGCTTGTTACCCACTACTTCTCAGACTCCGCACGCCTGTTCCTCAAAGAGTGGGCACCGCTAAAGGCAGCCATCAACCACCGCCCCTTCAATCCTGACAGCGACGAGTATCGACAGTTCCAGAAAGAAACCCAAGCCAAGATTGACAGTCTCTTAAGGCGCTACCCCTGACCGCTGAATTGTGAAGCACAGCAAATAACTATAAGAAGATTCCTAACAAGTAACACTTTAAATATTACGACTATGAGCAAGATTAAAACTATCGGTATCCTGACTTCCGGCGGCGACGCCCCGGGCATGAACGCAGCTATCCGCGCCGTTACGCGCGCAGGCATCTACAATGGTTTCAAAATCAAGGGCATTTATCGTGGCTACGACGGACTCATCAAGGGTGAGGTGAAGCCCTTCACCACCGAGAACGTGAGCGGAATAATCACCAGGGGCGGCACCATACTGAAGACTGCCCGCTCGAAGGACTTCATGACACCTGAAGGCATGCAGAAAGCCTATGAGACCTGTCAGAAAGAAGAGATTGACGCATTGGTTGTCATCGGAGGCAACGGGTCGCTGACGGGTGCATGGAACTTCGGCGTAGAGTTCGACTTCCCATGCATAGGACTGCCTGGCACCATAGACAACGACCTTTACGGCACCGACGCTACGATAGGCTACGACACCACAATGAACACCATCATGGACTGCGTGGACCGCATCCGCGACACCGCCAACTCCCACGAGCGCATCTTCTTCGTCGAGGTGATGGGCCGCGATGCCGGGTTCCTGGCACAGAACTGCGCCATAGCCTGTGGTGCCGAGGCCGCCATTGTGCCTGAGGAGTCTACCGATGTCGACCAGCTGGCCGCCTTCATGGGACGCGGCATCCGCAAGTCGAAGAAGTCGTGCATCGTCATCGTCTCTGAGAGTCAGAAGTGCGGCGCGCTCTACTATGCCGACCGCGTAAAACATGAGTTCCCCGAGTTCGACGTGCGCGTATCCATACTGGGCCACCTGCAGCGCGGCGGCAGCCCGTCGGCCCGCGACCGCATACTTGCCAGCTGCACGGGTGTGGGAGCCATTGAAGCCATCATACAAGGACAGCGCAACGTTATGATTGGCATCCGCAACAACGAGGTTGTCTACGTGCCATTCTCGGAGTGCATCCGCACCGACAAGCGTTTCGACAAGCGACTTATCACGGTGCTTGACGAGCTGAGCATATAAAAAGAGGTGGAAAGACATTTTGGGGTTTGCCGTTGCCGTGATGACAGCGGCAAACTTTCTGTATGGCATGGAAGCTTAACCATAAGAACTTTGGGGGCAGAATGGGCGGAAAATCCACACTCAAGAAGAAAAAAAAGACGGAAATCTTGCACAGTAGGAAAATAATGTTTATATTTGCAGCATCATTCCGCAACATGTACATGAACAGCAAGAACGGCTTTTGGCACAGGGTGTTCGACCTTTATTACGACGGTTTCCGCTCCATGGAGCTGGGCAAGACGCTTTGGGCTATCATAATAATCAAGCTCATAGTGATATTCGTGGTGTTGAAGCTTTTCTTTTTCCCCAACTACCTGAAGCAGAACGCTGATGGTGACGAGGCAGGATTCGTGGCCAACGAGCTTGTGGAGCGAGCAACAGAATAACTTTAAATCATATACGCCTATGCTACAACATCTTTTTATGAACATTGATGCCGCGACCATCGACTGGTCAAGGGCGCAGTTTGCCCTGACGGCTATCTATCATTGGCTCTTCGTTCCGCTGACTCTTGGACTTGCCTTGATCATGGGTATCGTTGAGACACGCTACTACCGCACACGCGACACTTTCTGGCTCAAGGCAGCGCAGTTCTGGCAGAAGCTCTTTGGAGTGAACTTTGCCATGGGCGTTGCCACGGGCATAATTCTTGAGTTTGAGTTCGGCACCAACTGGTCGAACTATTCATGGTTCGTGGGCGACATATTCGGCGCCCCGCTGGCTGTCGAGGGCATTGTGGCCTTCTTTATGGAGTCAACGTTCGTGGCCGTAATGTTCTTCGGCTGGAAGAAGGTGTCGCCCGGCTTCCACTTAGCCTCAACGTGGCTGACAGGCCTCGGGGCCACCATCTCGGCATGGTGGATACTTGTGGCCAACGCCTGGATGCAGTACCCTGTTGGGTGCGAGTTCAACGCCGACACCATGCGCAACGAGATGGTGTCGTTTGCCCAGGTGGCTCTGTCGCCATTCGCCATCGACAAGTTCTGCCACACGGTCATCTCATCGTGGATAATAGGAGCCATATTTGTGGTTGCTGTTTGCTGCTGGTATCTGTATAAGAAGCGCGAAGAGAAGCTCGCCGTTGAGAGCATGAAGATTGGCGTATGGGTAGGGCTTGTGGCAGCGCTGCTGGCAGGAGCCACCGGCCACAAGTCGGCACAGAGCGTAGGCCAGGTGCAGCCCATGAAGCTGGCCGCCATGGAAGCCCTGTACAACGGCGGCACCGACCAGGGGCTGACAGCCATTGCCTGGGTGAACCCCCTTTGCCAGCCCGACTATGCCAACGAGTATGAGGCTCCACTAAAGATAGAGATGCCTTACGCCCTGTCATTCATGGCCACCAACGACATTCACGGATTCGTGCCCGGCATCAACGACATATTGAGGGGCTACACCCTTCCCGACGGCACCGTTGAGCCTTCGGCCGACGAGAAGATACGTCGCGGAAAGATGGCCATTGAGTCACTTGCGGCCTACCGCAAGGCCAAGGCCGACAAAGCGCCGGACTCCGTGCTCACCACCCATCTGTCGGCGCTCAAGGCCAACATGAAGTACTTCGGCTACGGCTACATCACCGACAAGTCGCAGCTTGTGCCCTACGTGCCTGTGAACTTCTGGGCGTTCCGCATCATGGTAGGCTTAGGATGCCTGTTCATTCTCTACTTCGCCGTGCTTCTGCTCATGCTCTACAAAGTGCCGTTCCTCTCTGTATTTACGCGCAGGCTGCTGGCCACCTTCGGAGTGCTGCCCGAGACAGAGGCCGACGTTCACCGCATCACCGGCCTGCCCTCATGGCACTATTTCGCAGCCATAGCCATGGTGCCCCTGGCTTACATTGCATCAGAGAGTGGCTGGTTAGTGGCCGAGTTCGGACGACAGCCGTGGACCATCCAGGACATGCTGCCTACGTGGGCGGCCGTGTCCAACCTTCAGTCGGGCAGCGTGGCACTGACATTCATTCTCTTCCTGATACTCTTCACCACCATGCTGGCTGTGGAAATAAACATTCTGCTGAAGCAGATTGCCAAAGGCCCGGAGATGGATCGAGAATTTTGTGTTTAGAATTAAGATTTAAGAATTGTCGCCTCGGCGATTAAGAATTAAGAGTTTAGATTTATGACATACGAATTCTTACAGCACTACTGGTGGTTCATAGTATCACTCCTCGGTGCATTATTAGTGTTCCTGCTCTTTGTGCAGGGAGCCAACTCAATGGCGTGCAGCCTCGGATGGACAGAAGAGGGCAAACGGCTGGTGTATAACTCCACAGGCCGCAAGTGGGAGTTCACCTTCACCACGCTCGTTACCTTCGGCGGAGCTTTCTTCGCCTCATTCCCACTGTTCTACAGTACGAGCTTCGGCGGAGCCTACTGGCTATGGATGATTATCCTTTTCACCTTCGTTCTCCAGGCCGTAAGCTACGAGTTCCAGAACAAGATTGGCAATTTCCTCGGCCCGCGCACCTTCCAGTTCTTCCTTACTCTCAACGGCATCGTCGGCCCGTTGCTGTTAGGCGGCGCAGTAGCCACTTTCTTCGAAGGCAGCAACTTCACAATAGCCAAGGACAACCTGGTAGGCCCTCAGCTTGACATCAATCCAGTCATCTCTTCCTGGGCCAATGCCTCCCACGGCCTTGATGCCCTTCTGAACCCTTGGGTACTGGTGCTGGGCTTCGCCGTCGTATTCCTTGCCAGGGTGTTGGGCACACTCTACGTGATGAACAACGTTGACGACGAGGACATACGCTCGCGCGGCAGCATGCGGCTCATAGGAGCTGCCATACCCTTCGTGCTGCTCTTTGTGGCATACCTCGTACACTTGCTGTTGAAAGACGGCTATGCCGCCAACCCCGTAGACGGAACAATCTCTATGGAGCCTATGAAGTACCTTACCAACTTCGTGCAGATGTGGTATCTGCTCATACTGTTGCTCATTGGCGTGGTGCTCGTACTCTTTGGTATAGGAAAGACCATCATGTCGAAGACATACACCGGAGGTATATGGCCTGCAGGCATAGGAACAGTGCTGGTGGTGCTCGCCCTGCTGCTATGCGCCGGCTGGAACAACACCGCCTACTACCCCTCTACGGCCGACCTGCAGTCGTCGCTCACCTTAGCCAACTCATGCTCCAGTGAGTTCACCTTGACCACTATGTTCTACGTGTCGCTGCTCGTACCCTTCGTGCTGGCCTACATAGTTTACGCATGGCGAGCCATCGACGCCAAAAAGTTGAGCAAGGAGGAGATTGCCTCCGACCATGCCTACTAAAACACGCATGAACCAGATAAAGTCACCCACTCCCATAGCGATATTGCTTGCCACCTACAATGGCAAGCAATATCTTTGTGAACAAATAGAGTCGCTCCTGCGGCAGACAAGCAAAGACTGGACGCTATACATTCACGACGACGGCTCCACCGACGGCACGTCTGAGTTGCTGCACGACTATGCCCTGCGTTATCAGAACATAGTAGTGCTCGACTATGAGAGCCAGCACGGAGCCAAGGACAACTTCCTCTCCCTGCTGCAACGTGTTGACGCCGAATACTATATGTTCTGCGACCAGGACGACGTGTGGATTCCGGAAAAGGTGGCTCTGTCAATAAACGAGATTAAGCTTCAGGAAAAAGCCTATGCCAACACCCCGCTCATTGTCTACACCGACTTGCATGTAGCAGACGCGCAACTTAACATTACCCACCCATCCTTCTGGAAGGAAATATGCCTGCATCCTGAGTTCGTCACATCTTTCGACGAGATTGCCGCGTCCACGGCAGCCACGGGGTGCGCCATGATTTTGAACAGCCTGGCAAAAGCCGTTACCATAATCCCTGCGCCAAAAGCCACTATGCACGACGCATGGATTACGGCATGCGTGCTCAGCAAAGGCGGAAGGATATGCCCTTTACACAGACAGACCGTTTACTACCGACAGCATGGCGACAACTGCGTAGGTGCCGAAGACCTCAATCACCTCAGCCTTACCTACCGTATCAAGAACCTCAGGGAAATGCAGCTCAAAAACTGGCGCAACTACCAGATGCTCCGCAGCTTAGGCTACGGCTCGCTGCTGAAATTCATGCGCTACAAATTGTTATACAATAAAAGAATAAGCAGAAAAAAAGCATAACGATGGACGTATCGGTCATCATTGTCAACTACAACACAACCGAACTGCTTTTATCGTGCATAAACTCGGTATTAGAGCATACGCATGGCGTAAGCTATGAAATAATTGTTGCAGACAACGGCTCTTCAGATAGCAGCTTAGCCCCCCTGCGCGCCGACAAGCGCCTGCGTTTGGTTGAGCTTGGCGAGAACCTGGGATTCGGGCGCGCCAACAATGCCGGCGCCGTTATTGCCCGTGGCGACCACTTGTTTCTGCTCAATCCTGACACCCTGCTTGTCAACGATGCCATAACCATATTGTTCCGGCACCTTAAGGAACACCCGCAGACAGGCATTTGCGGCGGCAACCTCTTCGACAGCAACATGCAGCCTGTACACTCCCATCACATGCAGATGCCATCGTTACTCTCTGAAGCCGACACAGTGGCCGGACACCTGTACGCCAAGTTGCGCTATGGCCGCAACACACTGTTCAACCATACAGGAGAGAACATGCATGTGGCTGCCATTACAGGTGCAGACATGATGATAAGACGCGAAGCATGGGAAAAGACCGGCGGCTTCGACCCGGCATTCTTCATGTACTTTGAAGATACCGACCTGTGCCTGCGAGTAAAAAAAGAAGGGTACGACATTGTCAACGTTCCGCAGGCACATATCATACACCTTGAAGGAAAGAGCTTTGGCAAAGCCAAGTTGAGAGCTGAGAGATTCTTCAAAGGAAGGCATGTATTCTTCCACAAGCACTACCCACCCTTCTACAACACCCTGACCGACGCTATGAACATCACTACCATCGGCCTTGGCACAGCCCTGTCTAAACTGCTCGGCCGCCAAGAGAAAGCTGAGCTTTACAGAGAGCGTCTGCATATTTACCGGCAACTATTAAAAAGCAACTAACAGATTATGAAACGACTGATTATGGACATGCTCTTGTTGGAGCAAGGAAAGGCATACGGCTTCCAGGAATTCTCGCTCAACCTGCTCGACTATCTGTATGAGCACCGCGACGAGGTGAAGTTCGACAAAGTCATTATAGTGTGCATGGAGTCGCAGCAGGACATGTTCAGTCGCTATGCCGACAAGTTCGAGACAGTGGGCTACCCCTGCCAGTCCATGTACAAACGCTTCTACCTTCAGACCATGTTCCCGCTGTGGCTTAAAGTAAAGAAGTGCGACCTTGTCTACTACCCAGGCAACTACACCGGTCTCATAAAGCGCGGGCAAGTGCTGCTCACCATCCACGACCTGCTGTTCAAGCGTAAACAGCTACTGCCCAAGCCCCTTATGCGGCTTCAACGCAATCTCTACCTGCCCGTTTCCGTGCGCTATGCCGACAAAATCATTGCCATCTCCAAGTTCACCCGCGACGATGTGATTGCACACTATCCGAAGGCTCAAGACAAGACAGAAACCATCTACAACTACTTCAACTTCAAGAAGTATGCCGGTGCCGTGTCAGCTCCACACCATAACTATTTCCTCTCTGTATGCTCCGAAGAGATACACAAGAACACCATCACCCTGCTCCATGCCTACGAAGCCTATTGCCAGCAGGGAGGAGACAAACAGCTCATTATGGTTGGCAAGATTATTCCTGACTCTGCCGTGGCCAAGAAGCTCGAATCCCTTCCCGCCGAAATACGACAGCGTATCACCACCTGCGTGCATATCACCAACCAGCAGCTTGCAGCCCTCTACCAGGGTGCCGATGCCTACATCTCTGCTTCCCTGTTCGAAGGCTTGGGTATGCCTGTTGTCGAAGCCATGTATTTCAACAAGCCCGTGATTGTTTCCGACATTCCTGTTCTCCACGAAGTGAGCATGGAACATGCCACCTTCTTCGCCCCCCTTGACCCACAGTCGCTTGTACAAGCCATGCTTTGCTTCAAGAAGTCAGATACCGACACCTCGCAATTAGTTGTTGACACATATTCTTCAGCTAACACCAGCAGGAGGTATCTTCAGTGCATCAATCAGTTTGCACTGAACAGCAACTGCTCTAAATGAGACAGACATTTTTCAATGTTGAAGTGTTGCTCCAGATAAACTCTGCCGCGTAGTCCCATCTGCTCCAGGTCATCGTGAGGCATGGCGGCCATGTGGAGAACAGCTTGCGCAAGAGCTTCTGAGTCGCCCGCGCTTACTGACAGGCCGCAACCAGCCTCAGCTATGATGCGCGGCCCCTCGCCGTTCATCATGGCAAGGATAGGTTTCCCTGCCGACATGTAAGCCTGCAGCTTGGCTGGGGCAGTGAGGTTGAAAATGCTAATATCCTTGAGGGATATGAGCATAATGTCGGCCTTGCTGAAGAATAGTGGCATTGACTCTACCGGATGGCGCCCTAAGAGGTGTACGGTAGGCTCAAGGTGGTGGGTGTTTATGAACTGTTGTGTCCACTGCTCCCTACGTCCGTTGCCGAGTACCACAAAGTGAATGTCCTTATGGCCTGAAAGCAGCAGTGCTGCCTGCATGATATGGTCAAAATCCTGCGCCTCACCCATATTCCCTGCAAACATCACCACAAATCCCTGCGGCAAGAGCGGCAGACTATAGCAGACATCGCTCTTCAGCGCCTTGTCGGCCCAGTTGGGGAAATAGAAGAGCTTGTCGCGGAAGTCACCCTTCGAGCAGATGGACTCTTCGTAGCCCTGTGAGCTTATGAGTATCTTGTCGGAACAGCGGTATATCCATTTCGTCAGCTTCTCAAACAATCTCAGCACGCACTTGCTGTTTACCCCTCCTGCGGCCTGCATGCTCTCTGGCCAGAGATCGAGCACCCAGAACAGCATGGGAATTTTCTGTAGTTTCTTGACGATAATGGCTGGCACACCTATCATCACAGGCGAGGTTTCATGGACGAAAACGCGGTCAAACTTTCTGAACAGGCCCAAGTACAGGGCTATGACGACAGACGAGAGGAAAAAGCTCAGGTAGTTGATAATAATCCTGAATGTATTGCCATTACCGCGGGGAATGATAAACCCTCGGATGACCTTCACTCCCCTTACCTTCTCAATCCTGCGCTTGAATATGCCATACCCTTCGTGGTAGTGGCCCTTCGGATAGTCAGGGATTGCTGTGAGCACGGTAACATCATAGCCCCGCTCTGCCAAGTGGAAGGCAATGTCGTTCACGCGGAACGTCTCGGGGTAGAAATGGTTCGTGCAAATCAGTACTTTTTCCATGCTATTCTTTAAAGAAGGCTTTCTTCTGAATGTTTTTATTATTAATTAACGCCACAGCCTGCCTTTTATTGCCTCATACTGAAAATATGTGTCTACGAAAGCAATAAAAGGAGTAAATTTTATGTTATATTATTAAAATGCATAGTAGTTAATTCTTAATGACGAACATTACACTCATAATACTTGCCGCATTCCTGTTCAGCGCATTGTGCGGCCTTATATTCATACCGCTGATAATACGATTCTGCCGGATGAGAGGTCTTTACGACAAGCCCAGCCCGCGGAAGATACACTCTCATGCCGTACCGCGCCTGGGCGGCATCAGTTTCCTTCCCACAATGCTGATGGCGCTTATGGTTGCCATGGCGGTGATACACCGCACATCAGAGGACGGGCAGCTCACCTTGAGCCTCTGGTCGGTATATTTCTTCATCAGCCTGACAATTGTTTATTGCATAGGTCTGGTCGACGACCTGTTCTGTGTCGGTGCCCTCACCAAGTTCTTCTTTCAGATTGTTGCCGCGGTCATTATTCCCATGTCAGGACTGTATATCAACAACATGTACGGTTTTTGCGGAATCCACGAGGTGCCCCTAATAGTTGGCGGGCCATTTACAGTGTTCCTCTTAGTGTTTGCCATGAATGCCATAAACCTCATCGATGGCATTGACGGCCTTGCCGGCGGACTGTCGTTCATTGCTCTTGCTGGTTTCCAGATTTGTTTCTACCGCGAAGAGCTGTGGCCTTACTGCATACTTATAGCCGGACTGATGGGTGTGGTCGTTGCTTTTCTCTTCTTCAATGTGTTTGGCTCTGCCGAGCACGGCAACAAGATTTTCATGGGCGATTCCGGGTCGCTGACATTAGGTTTCATACTGGGTTTCCTCCTTGTCAAGTTCTCTATGCACAATCCTAACGTCATGCCCTTCCGCCACGACTCTTTGCAGTTGTCATACACGCTGTTGATAGTCCCAGTGTTCGATGTGGTTCGCGTGTCCCTGCTGCGCCTATTCCACCATCGGCCCATATTCGACGCCGACAAGAACCATTTCCACCACAAGCTCATGCGTGCCGGATTGTCTCAGCACATGGCGTTGATAGTGATTCTCTCTCTCTCGTTAGGCTACATAGTCCTCAACGTGGTGCTGTCGCGGTGGCTATTCATGAGCCACATAGTTGTTATCGACATAATATTATGGCTTATCATACACATGATTATCAACCATGCCATAATACTCAACAAGCAGCCTGTGTTCCTGATAAAAAAAGCAAACAAAGGCTAAACCTACTCAGTATTTCCTGAATTGCAGGCGCAGGCTGTCGGTCTGTAGCACCATTGTGCTGCCCGACAACTCCTTGACAGTGAATACAGTTTCAATTGCGGGAATACCCATCATGTGCAGAGTGTCTGTTGTTTGCAGCGGCACGTCGTCGCCAAGCTTACGGTCGGCACGCAATGGGGCGTAGACGCGCAGGCGGTCGGAGTTGTGCTCGTAGCTTAGATATATGAAATTATCCACCTGATAGCTCTGCACCTGCATAATAGTCGACTGGAAACTCCATGCCACTCCGAAAGGGCGCATGTCAGTAGAGCGGCCTGTAGAGAGTGAGTCTAAGGTGCGCAGTTGCCAGAAGCCTGTCAGACGTCCGGCATCTGACGTTTCCAGCTCACAGGCGCCGACGGTAAAGAGCGCCATGATTGCCAGTATCATTATGGTGAAATTGTTTCTGAGTTTCTTCATCTTCCGTTAGTCTTACTTTTTCAGCATTCCGCTGCGGATAATCGTCAGCTGCAGTCCAAGGTTGTCGCCAATCAGCTTCCCGCTGTCGAAGCCCACAGAGCAGCGTGCGCTCCAACCCTTGAGACGCGACGACTGGGGAAAGCTGTATTCGGCTTCAGCCATCATGCTCAATGTCTCGCGTGGATCTTCAAATGCTGCTATATATTGGCCGTAGCCGCGCTGCCACGTTGCCAGCAGACGCCATTGCAGGTTTTCTGCAGGATGGCCGTCAGCGCCAAGATGCCAGGCAACGAAGCGGTTGTTCTCGAACATTATCTGGTGGTCGGCATTGTAGAGCGGCGCTGTGTAGAGAGGATTGCCGATGGGCTGTCCCCAGTGCTGCCATCCGGTATACACACCGTGGTTGTAGTAGTTGTCGCGACCACATATATGCTCGCTTATAGTGGCAGTATGGTCGTGGTAGACGGGGCCTCCCTGATACTTGGTGTGCATGTATTCAACCACGGCATGGCTTATCCAGCGGCTGTCCTTCAGCTCTATCTCCATGCCTAACAGGCAGTCGCTGAAGTCGTAGAGGAAGTATCGGTTCTTCTTGTGCTTGTTCTTTTCCACCCCTGTTCCGTAACCGTCGAAACTGAGGTGCGTGAGCTGCGAGTCATCCTCGAAGAAGTGGTCGACATAAACCTTCGCCGCCCACGACGGCTGGTCTACAGTCAGTCGTGCCAACCAGCTGCCCAAGTGGTTGCCCATCTTATTCGAGAATGGCCCGTCGGTCTCATCGCTTCCGCCGGGAATCAGAGCATGCCAAAAAGCTTTCAAGTCCTTGTCGCCCCTGACAATTTGCATCTTGCCGTCTGGCTGCCGCATGTGTGAGCGCCCTCCGAACTGGCATGCCTCTTCCATACCTATCTCGAACACCACCCTGCGGGGGCCTATCCTCAGATATGCGGCCTTTGAGTGGTACATGGCATCCTCTGTATACCGGTTGTCGGGAGCCACAAAATCGCGCTGCCAGCCGTCGTCGGTAGTCAGGCCGTAGGCCACGTGTCCCTTCACCCCTATCCATTGTCTGAGTCCTGGCACCATCCAGTAGTCGTCGAGCGCCACACGCAACTGCGGCACTGGGCGAGCGTTCTCGCCCAGTGTCTGCGAGCCTGTGCTTAGCCGCCTGTTCTTCAGTTCCATGGGGTATTCCTTGCTTCCGGCGGTGAGACGCAGCCGATGCCATCCCACCTCGGCGTAGGCCTGCTGTATAACAGCGGTACTTGTGTAGCCGTAAGCAAGGGCGGCGTCGGCCGCATAGCCAAACGAAATCTTCGACGTGTCTCCATGAATGGGGTTCAGGAGTGCAGCGCGCAGGTATCCGTTGTTGTTCTTGAGCGAACTGAGACCGTGCTTGTTGGCGTTGAGCCACAAAGGGGTGTTGTCGCCAGTAGTAGCCGACACCTGAGCCTCAACGCGGTAGGCCGGTTGCGCCAATACTGTCAACCGGCAGGCGATTAGCATCATCACTAAAGAAGCAACAAATCTCATTTTCGAAGTAAACTGTCAAATCTCGTTGCAAAGTCACTTTGCAGCGACTCATTCTGCCAGGATTATTCCGCCCATGGGCTGCATGGTGACCTTGGCCTTGCCGTCAGCGCCAATCTTCAGCGTCTTCAGCTCGGGAGTCGGCAGCAGCTCATCTTTTTTCTTCTGCTTGTCGGTGTAGTAGCGCACGGTTTTTCCAGCCATCATGGGCAGCGAGAGGGTTATCGTCATCTTCTCCTGCGTGCCGTTGAGTCCGCCCACATACCAGTGGCCGTCGGTGGTGCGGCGCGCCATCACTACGAAGCGCGTGGGATAGCCGTCGATGAACTGGGTTTCGCTCCAAGTGGTGGGTATCTCGCGGAGGAAGTCAAGCTCGAACTTGTCCAGCTCCTCAAGGTTGTTGGGATAGATGGCCACGCAGTTGACACTTGTCTGCAGCACTATCGACGATGCCATCTCGAAAATGTCCGACGTGTAGCGCTGGTGGCGGCTCTTGTTGTCGCGGCTCATGTGGTGGTTCATCATCACGCCTCCCCAGTCGGTGGCAGCCACTGCATTTCTGCCGAAGGGGTGCATGGTAAGCTCAAACCCTTCCTGCTTGGCATGGTGCTCGGAGAAGAACACGTTCTCCGATGCCAAGACGGCCTCGCTGGCCACAAAGTTGGGGTACATGCGTTCCCATCCGCGAGGCAGCGTGCATCCGTGGAAGATTACCTGCAGGCCGTGGCGGTTGGCGTCGGAGAGTATGTCCTCATACAGCTGTATCATCTGCTGCTTGTCGCTTCCGAAGAAGTCCACCTTGATGCCTGCCACGCCTATCTTCTCCATCCAAGCCATCTCCCGTTCGCGTGCAATGGCAGTGCTCATGCCGTGGCGCGGTCCCTGCGGCGCATCGTTCCACGAGCCGTTGGAGTTGTACCACAGCAGCAGTCTCACTCCCTTGCCCTGTGCATACTTTGACAGCTGCTCCACGCGGTTGCGCCCTATCTGAGTGTCCCAGAGGGCATCCACGAGAGTATATTCATATCCCATGGCTGCGGCCACGTCAATCATCTTAATCTGGTCGTCGTAAATGGTGGAACCGTCTTGCCAGATGAGCCATCCCCACGTGTAGCGGCCAGGGCGGTAGTTGGTCTTAGGCTCATAGAGAGGCTCCACCACATCGTAGGCCACAGTGGTCTCCACTATAGGTTTAAGCGTTGCGCCTACAGTAATTGTGCGCCAAGGAGTTGAGAACGGCAGGGCTATGCCCACGGCACTGCTGCCAACGCCCCTCATCTCCTTCTCGTTGGGGAAGGCAATGGTGTATCCCCTACCCTGCTCATAGTCGCTCAGGTGGGTACCGCAATAGTTGCTGCCCGTACCTGTCTCGCTGACAAGCACCCAACCGTCGTTGCCAATATGGAACAGGCAGGGGAAGGTGTATCCCTCGCCGAAGGCAGAGCGCTGGTTTAACGGGGCATCGGCCTTGTACTCCTCCTCGTACGACGGCTTGGTGGCTGCAAAGCCCACCATAGGCTTGCTCTGCGGGCAGATGAAGCTTGTGGCTGCGTCGGGGAAGTTGAAGCTGGTGGCCTCGGCTGTAATCACTGCGCTGAAACGGTCTTTCTGCTTGGCGCGGGTCAGTGAGTAGCGGAAGGCTATGTCGTTGTCGGAGACGAGGAAAGTCACCGTCAGCGGCAGACCGTCGGCATTCTCAAGCTCCACGTCGAGCTGGTTGGCCACATAATGCTTGGCCGACATCTTGGTCCGTGTCATGGTGTAGTTTCTGTCCACCTTGCTCTGCCTTGAGTCCTTAAGCTTCATCTGCTTGGAGAAGTCTCCAATGTCGGCCTTCAAGCCGAGTGCCGATGGCGTGAGCATGCTCTTGCCGTCGTAGTTCACAGTGTAGGTGGGCTGCCCGTTCTGGCAGTCAATGTTCACTTGCAACTTCCCGTCGGGGGAGGTCACGCTTGCTGTCTGTGCCATCGTCACAACTACTGACATGATGGCGATGCTGATAGCCGTCAATCTCTGTTTCATCTTTTCAGTGCTTTATTGTTATTATTGGTAAGTCGGCTTGGTAGTGTGGTGCAAAGGTACGTATTTTCCCTTAAACGGCAAAGTAAACAGCAAGAGTATTTTTATTTTTTTACAAAGTACCTTTGCCATTTGGCGGAAAATGCGTACCTTTGCAGCCATGTTTCAGGCATCTACGGTACTATACCACGCCATAGCCTTTGTTACTGTGGCAATCTGGGGCAGCACGTTTGTCTTCACCAAGCTGCTGCTGCTTTCAGGCATCACGGCAGCACAGATATTTACTCTGCGCTTCATAATAGCCTACGTGCTACTGCTGGGATGGTGCCTGCTGAAGCAGGGGCGGAAGGGCTTCCGCTGGCTGAGCAGCTCGCTGCACGACGAGCTGCTGATGGCGGCCTTAGGAGTGGTTGGAGGCTCGCTATACTTTCTGGCAGAGAACTCTGCCATGTACTACACCACCACAACAAACACCTCGCTCATAGTTTGCTCCTGCCCGCTGTTGGCAGCCGTAATGATAGGCATGACATACAAGTCGGAGCGCATGACCGCCACGCAAGTGACAGGCGCGCTCATGGCAGTGGCAGGCGTGGCGGTGGTGGTGCTCAACGGCCACTTTGTGCTCCACCTCTCACCCTTAGGCGACAGCTTAGCACTGCTGGCCTGTGTCTGCTGGGCACTCTACAGCCTGCTGATGATACCCGCCAACCGAGGCTACAACGCCCTGTTCATAACGCGCAAGGTGTTCTTCTACGGTCTGCTGACCATGATACCTTATTATATAGTACACAATGAGCAATGGCCGTCGGCAGAGTTGCTGCTCAGTCCCGCCATAGCCGCCAACCTGCTGTTCCTCGGGTGCATAGCCTCGCTGGCATGCTTCTTGGCGTGGACGTGGGTGATGGACAAGTTAGGGGTTGTGGTTACCACCAACTACGTCTACCTGAACCCGCTTGTAACAATAGTCTTCGCCTGGTGGGTGCTCGACGAAACCATCACGCCTTGGTTTCTCTTAGGCACTGCGCTCATACTTACCGGAATGTATCTGGCAGACAAGAACAAGGAGAAAAACTCATAAAATCAATAAATCAAATTATGAAAAGAATCTTTACACTCGCATTGTCAATGATGACAGCAGCCATGAGCATGACGGCCACCGACTATCAGGACCGCCTGCAGGTGATTGTCAACGGTGAGGCCTCGTCGCAGAAGGCCACCATCACAGTGAACGAACAGGGCGACAGCCGCTATACGCTCAGCCTGAAGAACTTCGTCCTAAAGAGCGGCGAACAGGAGGTTGGAGTGGGAAACATAATCCTAACCGACATCGAGGGAGCGCAGGCGGACGGAAAGACGGTGTTCAGCGTAAGCCAGCAGATAAACATCACAGAGGGCGACCGCCAGGACGTAGCCGTGTGGACGGGACCAATGCTCGGCCCCATACCCGTGGAGATGAGAGCCGAGCTGTCGGGCGACAAGCTCTACACCGTCATCGACATCGACATGATGGCAAGCTTAGGACAAATAATAAAGGTGATCTTCGGCACCGGAGGCTACCAGATTGAGAACTCCGACTTCGAAGAGTTCCACAACGTGGCCGATAAGTATGTAGAGCCTAATGGCTGGCACTCGTTTGAGAGTGCAACAGGAGACCTTGCTGCACTTGCCGGACACCATTTGGAGCAGTCCGATGACGTGCGTCCAGGCTCCCCCGGCACCAAGAGCGTACGACTTTATTCCACATCGCTGTTCGGAGTGATTGCCAACGGCACCATGACCACAGGCCGCATGAACGCGGGATCCATGTCGGCCACCGACAGCAAGAACAACGCCTATCTCGACATGAGCATCACGGAGAAAGACGCCAACGGCGACCCCTTCTATGCCATCTTGGACGGCAGGCCGGACAGCATTGCCGTATGGGTGAAGTTCAAGCAGGGCAAAGCCAACGACAAGCACCCTTACGCCACGATGAGCGCCGTCATCACCGACGGCACATATTATCAGGACCCTGAGGACAAGGACTACACCAACATAATTGCAAGGGCAAAGGCCACGCAAATTGCCACCGAGGGCGGACAGTGGCAGCGCATATCCGCGCCCTTCAGCTATGAGGCCGACAGCGGTCAGAAGGCCATCCTCGTAACCCTCTCCACCAATGCCGACCCAGGCCAGGGCAGCGCAGGCGACGAGCTGTTCGTAGACGACATGCAGCTCATCTACAATGCCAAGCTCAGCAACATGAAGGTGAAGGGTGTAAGCATCGAAGGCTTTGACAAAGACAATTATGAGTACACAATGGCGTCAGAGGGCACCATCTCAATAAACGACATAGATGTGACGACAGACGGCACAGCAGCAACCGTGGAGAAAATGATTGAAAGCCAGAGCAACGGCGCAAAGGTCACCATAAACGTAACAGCCGGCGACCTGGCAGATCACAACACATACACCCTGGTCATCAGCGGCGTGACCACCGAGGGCATAGATGTCACCAGCCATAACTCTGCCCCGGTAATTGCCACCTACAGCATCAGCGGACAGCGCATAGACAACAGAAATACACGCGAAGGGCTCCGCATAGAGAAGCATGCCGACGGAAAGACCGTTAAGCTGCTCAGATAGTCCCCACAATCTCACACCACATCCCTGGAGTCCAATAGCGGAGATGTGTAAAAAAACACTGACACCTCTGACACGTAAAATTACGATCTGTGCGGTTGAGCTGTAGTATGACCGCAAGGCGGTCACCTCTCAATAACCGGGCGGTACAAAGCACCCCCGGAGAAGGTGAGGTGAGGACAACGACCCTGTAGGGGTCGCCCAATACTGCTGCTGGGGCACTCTATTAGAGTGCTTTCTGCCGACTTCCTGCTTCCGCAGGTCCTTCGGACACTGCGGTTATTGAGCGTAGACGCTTTCAGCGTCTTTCAACCGCACAGGTCGTAAAATTATTTCATAAAAATGGCGTGAACATAGAGGCCTCATCCGTAGAGTGGCACTTTACGGAGCTAAAGTGGCACTTTTTTGAAATTAAGTGCCACTTTACGGTCGTAAAGTGCCACTCCTCATCTGGCATGTTCCACACGCCATTTTTTATGTAAAAATTTTTGTGTCAGAGGTGTCAGTAGAAAAGTGTCATCTCGAGCGAGCGCGAATGTCAATTAACGACAACTTGCTCAACCTACGCAATCTTCCAGTCATCAATCAGCTTGGCGTCTGTCTGGAAGTTGATGCCGACTTTGAACAGCTGGCGTGGGTCTGTGTCGCTCCACATTGACATAGAAGCCCAGAAGCCGGAAGAACACATACAGCGTGTTCTGGAAATACTTCTCCGTGTTGCCCACTACCTGATAGTCGCCGCCAGCAAAGAAGTCCTGCAGACGGTGCATGAAGCCCTCTGCATCGCCATTGCGTACATCCTTTATAAACTGAGATACTGCGAACGTACTCTTTTGATATGTTTTGGGCGTATAGAACGGCAGAAGATATTTGATGAACCCCTGTTCCACTTCGCGGTTGGGAAATCCCAGCATGTAGGAGTCAAACTCCTCGTCGTAGCTCTTCAACGTCAGGTAGCCACTTTGATAGAGCAGCGGCAGTGGGTTCTGGTCCATGATGTCAATGCTGTTGAGCGTGTCTGTCGAGAGCTCCTCTGTGGTCATATTCTCCAAGGGGTAGCACGTTTTCTTCAGCTGATAGACCAGAAACGACGGTGTGCCGGTCTCGAACCAGTAGTCGCGGAAAACCTTGTTCTTCAACGTATTCAACAGACTAAAGGGATTGTACATACCCTTGCAGGGAATACAGAAATGGTAGCCGTCGAAGTCTTTCTGAAGGCGGTTATAACATTCTTCCTTTGTCATGTTGTTAGCCTCGGCAAGTAGTCCTACCTCGTCATCGAACAACTGACGCATCTCGTCTTCGCTGATGCCGCATATCGAACTGTATTGCGGCAAGTAGGACAAGTCCTCCAAATTATTCAGGTCGCTGAACACACTCACCTTTCCTAACTTTGTCACTCCCGTCAGGAAGGCGAAGCGGATGTAGCGGTCGCACGATTTCAGGACACCGTAGAAGGCTTTGAGGGTTGCCCGGTATTCGGCCTGAAGTTCCTCGTTGCCGATAGCTTGGAGCATGGGCTTGTCATATTCATCGACGAGGATGACGACACGCTTGCCAGTCTTTCGGTAGGCACATTCTACCACTTGCAGGAAACGCTCTTCCAAATCCCGCTCTCCGTATGGGCTGTCGTATGCCTCTTCCCATTTTTCAAGATGTCGGTTCAGTATCTTGTACAAGTCGTCTCCGCTCTCGTATTTCTTGACATTAAGGTCTAAGTGCAGGATGGGATGTTTCACCCATTCCGTCTCTAAACGCTCCACGGCCAACCCCAGGAACAACTCCCGCTCACCTTGGAAGAAGGCCTCCAAGGTGGAGAGCAACAGCGACTTGCCGAAACGCCTCGGGCGGGAGAGGAAATAGTATTTTCCTTCCGACACCATCTTGTACATCAGTGCCGTCTTGTCAACGTAGGCGTAGCCGTCGCGCCTCACCTCGCCAAAGTTCTGTATGCCTATCGGATATTTCATAAATACTGCAACAATTCTGTTTAGACGGTGCAAAAATACAAATTATTTATTAATATCCCGAGAAAAAACGCTGCCTTTTTCACTATTCTTTGGAAAAAAGCGTGCTGTGCAGTTGAAAACTTAGAATGTCAGAACCAGCAAGGCAGCCGCCAGCACCAGCACGCCCATGTATTCCGATATGTAATGACAGAATATCTTCATTGCAAATGTACGAAACATCTCCCACATAAAGTGTACATGGGAGATGTTTTTATGGATTATTAAGCAGATTCCTACTATGGGATTCCTACTATGGAATTCCTATTTTGGAACCAAAAAAAACGGTCAGTTGCAATAAAGTTTAGTCAGGAAATAGGTGTTCTCCCAATCCACGATCTTTACCTCGGATTCCTTGGCTGAATGGATATTGAACTCGTCGAGAACCATTACCTGCTTGTTGCCCAAGTCGTAGAGCGGCCACTCCTTGGCCTTGCCGTCAGGAGAAATGTCGGCGCTGAGCGAGGGATTGCCGGTCTTGGCAAACTGCACCCACATCTTTCGCAGGGTCTTTGAGAAGGTCTCATCGATGGTTCTGCCCGTGAAGCCGGTCATCTCAGGATGGTTGAATACTACCGACAGTTCTGATGCATGTCCGCTCTTCACCATGGGCAAGACGGATTCCGGCGTGTAGAAGTAGGTGTACACCTTGCCGCCAGCCTTGGCCTGGTTCTCCGACAGTCTGATGGCAGGAGCGTTGAAATAGCTCTGGCTGAACAGGCCGCAGGTCTTCTCCCATTCTTCTCCAGGGGCATTGTTGATATAGCTCTCGACCTTTGCGTTCTCTTCGTCTGTCAGCAGTTTGGTCCTCTTGGCCATGCGGTCAGCGGCCCAGGCATTCCAGCCATCCACTCCGATGCCGGCAGCGAAGGTGTTGAACTCATCCTTATTGCAGCCCTCAAGGATTTCTATATCTTTAGCCTTGCCGTCCTCGTATGCCTTCCACCCATTCGTAGGCAGGAGTTTCCCGTCTCTTTCCGGCCAGATACTCCATCCGAGAACCTGGTATATGCCGAGCAATTCTCCCACCTTGTCAGCGAGCGTCCTGGGGGCAATTTTCTGCAGGTCGGCAACGGTCTTGCAGTCGAGTGCCTTCATGATCAGG
>JAFSKJ010000037.1 GCA_017449025.1 Prevotella sp.
GTCACCCTCAGACAGGGTGCAAACCCTTTGTGGCAGGCTGTTCTGTCACCCTGACACCCTTTTTCTAAAAATTCCGTGTGGTTGAAATTCTTTGTACCTTTGCCAACGGAAACTTATTTCTGAATACAGAAAGGGACAGACGTATGACAACAATGACTGTACAGATTCCCACAGGGCAGGTGAGCTGGTTCGAGCAGATGCTTCGCTCGATGGGCTGGGCGTTCCGCAAGGAGGAGACATCCGCCAGCGCTTCAGAGAAGCCCCGCGTGTTTGAGGCCGAGGTGGACGAACTGCTCTCAATGTTCAATACCGACCAGATTTCACAGGTAGAAAATTCACTACCATCTTTAATACGATCCAACTGTTCCTTTATCCGTCTTTGCAGGGTAAAGCTCTACGTATGCTAAGACATCCATCATTTGGTAATATGGCTGAGGTGGCCGACTTGTCTTAAACATTTCTTTAGCCAACGGACGTTCAATCTTCCTAAAAGAAGGTGTGAGGAATGCCGTAGTTACATTGCATGGTAACTGATGCTTCAACACATAAGGTTCTATAATGTCCTCATCATAACTTCTCCCTTCGTAAGCGTCATCCCCACCTAAAGATGAAATGGGCTTATACAAGTTGATAGAAGGTCGGTCAATTTTTGCCACCATTCCTGACATCAAATATCTGATAGGTGCCTTGTTTCCGCTCCTACAGATGTAGTGAATAGGCTTTTCAATGCGAGCCTCTACAAAACTGTTCTTCCGCTTGGCAGCTTTCTTGTGAAGTTTCTCTAAGTCCATATTATGCTTTAATCAAATTCTAAACTGAGTGTTTGGGAAGAACGAATCATCTGAGACTTTCCGTTCAGCACGTCTATTACCATCTTCACTACTGCCTTTCCTAAATTGCAGGGAACGGCATTGCCAATCTGCGTGTACTTCATCGTGGAGGTTTGCAGCAGGAAGGAGGCTTCCATCAGCAGCATCTGATTGATGTAGTCGACGACGGTGCGGCCAGTGACCTGACGGACGACGCCTTGACATCGCCCCCGAGCATCTTTACGAGCTGGGCGTTGCGGCATGAATGTATTTATAAACGAAAACAATGACAATGAGCGGAAAGGCTACGGGTAGGCGAGCTTGCTCGGGAATTAGAACGACGGACATAGAACGACATAAGAAAGATTGACTTCCAAGGCGGGCGAGGATGGTAAAACAGCACATCCTCGCCCGCTTTCGGTAGTGGAAAAGGCGCGGATAGAAGGAAAAATGAAGAAAATCTGAAAAAAGTGGCGAATCCTTGTTTAATTTGGGCAGGGTTGTTCGTTATATAAGTGTATGACACAAGAAGAATTCACATATATGGCAAACGGAATGCGGGCAAAAGCCGTGTCGGCAGCAGAGCTGTTCGGGTATGACCAGGACGATGCTGAAGACATTGCGCAGGACGTGATGCTCCGGCTATGGAGCCTGCATGAGCAACTTAGAGACGCGGCTCACCTGAACGCTTCTGTAGCCATCACAGCAAAGCGCATGTGCATAGACAGATGGCGCACGACGCATCAGCATCTGAAGATAGACGATGTGATTCCAATTGTAGATGAAGACTCGTTGCACGACAAACAGGAATACGCGGAACTGGAGAAATGGCTGGACGAGCAGATTGACAGCCTACCCTCTACATCGAGAATGATATTGCGGATGCGCCAGCTGGAACACCGAGAACAGAGTGAGATTGCCGACATCTTAGGCATACGGCAGACATCCGTCTCCACACTGCTCTCGCGGGCACGAAACGAATTGCTAAACAAACTAAAGAGGAGGAACCAACAATGAAAAGACAGAACGACAAACAGGAAATAGCCCTGTTGCTTGAGAAGTTCATGGCTGGCGAAACGAGCGTGGCCGAGGAGCAGATGCTGGCAGAATACTTTCGAACGCATGAGGTGGGTGAAGAGTGGACGGAATACAAGGAAATGTTCGCACTGTTCGACAGCGGTGAAGTGGACATTGAATTGGATACCGACGTGTCTGAACAGCTTAACAACGGCGACGACGGGAAGATCAAGATGCTTCCCAAGGCTGTCAGGGAGAAGCCAAAGATAGTTGCCCTCAGATGGCTGACTGCTGCCGCTTGCGTACTGCTGCTGATAGGTTTCTTCGCAATAAAGGAAAACGGCGAGCCTGCCACAGAGGCACCAAAAATCGCACAGATTAGCGATTCGGTAGAAGTGAAGCAGCCCGTGGTGACACCACCCATCCTGCACGAAGAGACTTTGGCACAAACCCCGCCGCCGAAGCAGAGGCATCGGAGAAAGCACGGCAACGCAGTGAAACCACAAGACGAGAATGTCAGGTATATGACGGACGAAATGGTTGACCAGTTGCTTGCAAGGAACCAACAGACAAGGGTACAACAGCCCGCAGCCAACTACCAAGAGGTAGAAAACGAGATAAAGAGACGAGGCGAGCAGCTAACCCACGACTTGCTTGCCTTCGCGGAGCAAACAATTAACGACAAATAAACAGAAACAAATATGAGACATCTTCTAATCCTTTCGATATTGAGCCTTGCCCTAACCGCAAACGCACAAGGCATTAACGAGCGCATCGACAGGCTCGGCAACCAGTTGGACTCCATTGGAGTTGCCTCCATCGAGGCGAACTATTCTCATGGGCTGAGAACAGAGTATTTCGTCACCATCAGCTGTGACCTGTACGACGACTCTCCTGCTCCCATCCAGTATAAAGACCCGCAAGGCAACATCCTGAACGTCACACCGGAGCAGGACAAGAAAATCCGCGACCTGTGGCGACGCAGCCGAGAGAGTTACGAACTTATCCGTTCCACCTGCCGCCAACTGGCCGAAGAAGGGACAGAAAGCTACATCTGGCAGAGCCATCGGGGAGGTATCGACAGCCTAATCTACTCTGTAGCACTCAGGGATTACAAGAATCCTCAGAATGACACCTTTACTCCCGACCTGACCACCAATCCCGAATGGACAAAATATAGCAGTGCCAAGGAAGGGCTGATATTGAAGGTGAATCCTCCACGCTTCTTCCCTGAGAACGATGCGGAGCATTACAAGAATAACAGGTTCTTTCCCAAAAGCGTGGCTGATGTGACATACAGGCTAACCATCGAAGAGCAAGACGAAGACACCGTTTACTATGTGGACTACAAAGAACTGGCAGGCATAATAGACAAGGTGATGAGGGACAACGACGTGAAGAGCCATCCCATTCTCATTATCCATGACAAGGGTGC
Source organism: Prevotella sp. (assembly GCA_017449025.1). Taxonomy (GTDB): domain Bacteria; phylum Bacteroidota; class Bacteroidia; order Bacteroidales; family Bacteroidaceae; genus Prevotella. The sequence goes on from JAFSKJ010000037.1 coordinate 3,262, forward strand.
AAAAGTCGAGAATTTCAGACAGGAAATCATCTCCTGCGACATCACCCATCCCGACCTTGACGGAGAGACCCGTGGAACGGTGTATGAGATAGAGATAGCTGATAAGGCAAAAGCCATGCGCGAAACGTTGTCCGCCGAAATAGGCAATTATGTGCTCAGGCATCCAAAGATAAACTATCAGTATCGTCCATTGCAGGATTACAACGGCGACATGCGCGGCATGTTCAGCAGCAATAACTGGCTCATCCGCACCGAGTTTCACACCAAGCACTGGTACAAGTTCGATAAATATCTCTCGTGCCGCGTCCTACTCCATCACGACGGTCAGAAAGCATACGTCCTTGTCCTCGAATCAGCCAATGACTTCTGGCTCCCCAAAGACTGGCACAAACTCAAAAGTTGGAAGAACGGTGAAAAAGAATACATAGCAGAATAATCCAATAATCAACATTTCTCCGCGAAGAATGCGGGAATCTCGGAATAAAATCGTCGCTCGGCTCTGCCGCTTGCCAAAGCAAGAACTTTGCACCCACAAAACCATTTCGACATGAACAGGACAGACATCACACAATCCATCAGCCGGGCGCTGCGCTCGCTGGCCATGCCCATCGACGCCCGCCTCTACGGCAGCGAGGCGCGGGGCGAGGCAAGGGCAGACTCCGACATCGACCTGCTGATACTCGTCGACCAGCCCACCGTGACCGACCACGACGAGGACCGCATCTTCGCACCGCTCTATCAGATAGAGTTGCAGACGGGCGTGCTCATCAACCCTATCATCATGCCCAAGCAGGAATGGGGCCGCCGCGTCAGTCCGTTTTACCTGAACGTAGAAAACGAGGGAGTGAGACTATGAGCCGCTCAGCCTTCAGGACGCTTGCATAAAGCAAGAACCGCACACTGACCGACGAGCAGCGCCGCGACATCGTGCGCTACCGCATGAAGAACGCCCGGAAGATGCTCTCCGAAGTGGAGAGTCACCGCGAGAACGGCTTTTACAACACGGCTGTCAACCGTATGTACTACGCCTGTTACTATGCCGCCACGGCCAAGCTAATCTCGATGGGCATCGAGGTGAAGTCGCATGACGGCGTGCGTCTCAATCTCGGCAAGCATGTGGTCATGGCTTGGCATCTTTCCCCAGATTTGGGTCGCTTCTATAGCCGTCTTTTCTCAAAGCGCAGCACGGGCGACTACGACGACTTCATCAACCACACGCTTGAGACGGTTGACGAACTGCTGCCGCAAGCCCGCCAGTTTATCGACACGCTCATTTCGCAGCTTGAAGAATGGCTGCAGGGACGGGAATAGTCCCGTTTCCGAACATTTTCCGCTAAAATATTATTCCAAGGAGTCAGGGAGGAACGGGCGTTCTTCCCTGACTTTTTTGTGGCTATAGGGGAATCTCATCCTTTCCGATACTCCTTCGGACTCACGCCTTTCAGCCTTGAGAAGTAACCGGCTCCGCCGCTTGGCTCGTCCAAGAACTTGCTGAAGGAGGGGGTGTCGGCGAAGTGGAGGCGGTCGACTATCTGGGTGATGCTCAGTGGGGAGGTCTGCAGCAGGAAGGAGGCCTCCATCAGCAGCATCTGGTTGATGTAGTCGACGACGGTGCGGCCGGTAACTTGACGGACGACGCGAATTTCCTCGACGCGCTGGGGCGTCTGGCGGTGCCGGATGGCGCGCTGCTGGGCGTTCTGCAGGTCGAGCCCGAAGAGGAGTACATAGACCTCAAGCCCATCCTTGACGGGGCTATACATCGACTCGGCCGCTTTCCTGAAACCCATTAAAAGTGTGCGCATCGCTTATGCCTGATATCAAGAATATTGCCGACAGGGCGGATGTAATTATAAAAAAGACCGCCACGACGGACGGCCTGTAAGAGATAATAGTGTGGAAAAAAACGTTGAAGTTTCTTTATTCTGCAAAATAATCACTAACTTTGCGCCATAATTTCTTAACAGTGTGAATATGGATTTGACAATTTCAATGAACACGGTGCTGAATTTTCTCCACTCGATGGCACTTTCGACAAGCAACAAGCAGTGGCTCGCCGACCATCTCTATGAGGAAGTAAAAGCAGAGAAAAAGGCTGCGAGTGAGCGAGAGCAGAGCCAAGTTGACTTGGCTTCTGCTGAGTGTGAGCAGGCTCGACCGGAGGTCAAAGCGGCTGCCACGACCAATAACGGCTGGCCGAAAATCCGTCGCGAGGATATGCGTATCTCGCCCGAAGTGATGAAGCTGGTCGAGGACATAGAGCCTCTGCCTGATGATTTCGACTACGACAAGGCACGTCTGGACTATCTACTTAAAAAGCACGGATGATGAAGAAGGTTTTTCTCGATACAAACATCCTCATCGACTATCTCGCCCGTCGCGGCCAGTTCTTTGAGCCTGCCGCACAGATAGTGCAGCTGGGCCAGCAACATGAATTCGGCCTGTTTGTGTCGGCCATGTCGTTTGCCACGGCCAGTTTCATACTGGAAGCCCATCACAAGTTGTCGAATGATACCATCGTCCGCAAGTTCGCGGAGTTCGTCACGATGTGCAACGTCACGCCAGTCGATTCCCTAACCGTTGACGAAGCCATAGCCTCCCGTTTCTCCGACTTTGAGGATGCCATGCAATATTATTCTGCCATCCGCGAGGGTGCCGATGCCATCATCACGCGCAACAGCAGCGATTTCAACGCCGCCGAGATTGAAGTCTATGAGCCGCAACAATTCCTTGATATGCTTGTGAAAGAATAATCAGGGAGGGATTGCTTTGCTGAGATTACCGGCCTGACGGTGGAGGAAATCAAGGAGCTGTAAGAGATAATAATGCGGAGAAATGAAGGGCGGGAAACGGAGGCCGAGGATGTCGGCGCGGATTCCCGCCCTTTAGTATAAGGTTAGAACATCAAATGTACTTATTAAGGCTTTATCTCTTTCCTTAGTGTGGCAACAACCTCCTTCTTGAAGTCGCCAATCAGTTTGAAATAAGGACTTCCAAATCTGTTTGTGATGCAAACAGTCCGACTGAAGCGGATTGTCTCAGCTGCCCAACTGTGTAGGCAGAAATCATCTTCATTCTGACATTCTACTTTCTCCCCTGTTACCACATAGTAGCCTTCTATTTCGTTCCCGTGAACAAAAAGCATCACATCGTCCTTTTGCACATTCTTGTAGAAGCTCCATATTGCCATGATTCTTAGTTCGGGCGCATCATATTCGAGTATTTCTTTGCGTTCATCCTTATAGGCTTGGACGAAGGTCTTGTAATTGTAGCCTTCAATATTCATAATGGCATCCAAGGAGAAAGGCGTTTCTGATTCAACGGGGTCATAAGAGTACATGACCACCGCCTTGCCGTCAGTCATTGCTTTATGAGGGCAGTATTTACGGTTAAGAATCCAAATGTGCCTCTTGCCCGGATTTGTGAGGATGTCTAATAGTCTTTCCATACTTGACGTGACTTTGGGGTAATTGTTCATTTCCATATATATGTATAAACCAAGTCTGATTGGTCATCTTTGAATGAATAGGAAACATGTATTCTGTCAATCGTACCATCCTCATTGTAATAATAGTCACGATATGAAAAGTCATCTCCTATAGCATACTCCCTGCTCGTTTTCCTTGACAATTGCCCTTTGGCATTGTATTCATAGGTATTATCTATTTTCATTAAGCTCGTTACATCATCAGTATAAGTCTCTTTTATCAGATGCTTGTTACTGTCATATTCCCATACCATTGTGCTGGATTTAAAGTCTTTGAGCACGTTTGTAAACAATGTTGTAACCTCTTTCACAGTGTTGCCATCATAGGAATATACGCTAACATATTTATAGTCTGGTCCCATATAGGGTACATGTTCTGTCTTTTTTGACAAACGTCTGTTATTGTCATATTCATAAGTATATTCCGATAGAGTTTTCCCTTCACTATCGTAACGGTAAGCAACAGATAATGAGTCAAATTCATTATACTGATATTTATGTTTGAAGTAGCCACCTGCCCAAACATCCATTTCTATGAGTCTGTTTCTGTCATCATAGGTGTATAAGTACCTGTTCCAGATACGCGTTTTAGTAGATGTGCTATAATAGTTGGTAATCTTTTCTAGGAGATTACCTTTCTCATCGTATTTATAACTCTCGTAGTCTTCTCCATAGTTGGAGCTTTCGCCAAACTTCCACGGATGTTCCTTCACCGTAATCTCAGCAAGACATTTCTTGCCGTTGCCATAATTGCCGTCATCGTCAGACGAACAGCTTGCAAGATTGAGCATCGTTGCCAATCCCATTGCCAAGAATAGAACTTTCTTCATGTCTTCTACCTTTTTTTAGTATTACATTATTTTTATTCACGAAAGAGGCGCAGACTTTCACCATACGTCTCTCGGCTCACCACAAGCCACATCCTAATATGGGAAAGCTGCGCCCGTAGGGGGAACAGTCCCAATAAAGGATGTTTGCTCGTTACTCAGGTGGTGATTGAGAGACTATTGAGCAATATGTCCTTGCACTCTTTGCAGAATGCGATGGCAAAAGTAGTCAAAAATTGTCGTTTAACCGCCACCTTATATAAAAAAGTGCTAATTTTTATGTGATTTTAGCAGAAAAGCGTTCATAGTGGCATCGAATAGGATTACTTTTTCGTATTCTTACGATTGAAAAGTGGCTGTCCCGATGCGGGAAAGTGCCAACGAAAGAAAAAAACGGCCGTCCTGTATTGGGATGGCCGTTATGAACAACAATACTTCAAACTATTGTTGTTTTGCCTTATTGACAAACTCGGCTGGTGTCATCACCAGTATGCCCAAGTCATTGAAACCTTTCTTGTCACGGGTAATCACTATGTCTGGATGATATGGAAGTGACGACAGATACTGCACGGCATCTTCATAGTCGTATGGTTCAAGACTCGCAGCTCGCTCCAGAACAGAAGCGTCCACGTTGCTTATCGTGAACATCCGTAGCATTGTCTTTATCTGTTCCAAAACGGCATCACCGCTATAATGTTTAGGCAGAACATAGGCACAGTTCACAATGCTGAGTGAAGAAACTATACCAGTCAACTGGCCTTCGTCAACCATGGAAAATATGACAGCTGCATCCTGAAAGAAGCCCTCGCGATGTGCAAGGTGGTCAAGCAGGACATTTGTGTCTATCAGTGCTTTTATCTTGTCCATTCCTGCCAACGCTCTTCAAGTTCTTTTTCCAACTCAACTCCTTCTGGCAATTTGCCTAAGGTCATTGCCATCACCTTTGCCGACGGCTTATAGTCCTTCGGAATCTTCGGAAACACGAGTTCTGCCTTATGCTGCTTCTTTTCCACGCTTTCCGCAGCCTCCATCAAGTGGCTGGCCAGCCATCGCTGATTGCTTGCCGTGAGCGACAGTCCTTGCAGATAGCTCCACAAATTGTTTAGTGAAATTGCATTCATAATCTATTGCCTTTACTTGTTTATGCTTGCAAAAGTAGTCAAAAAGCTCCGCATTGCCACCGCTTTATATAAAAAAGTGCAAAATTTTATGTGATTTTAGCAGAAAAGTGGTCATGTTGGCTCTAAAACGGACGGTTTCTGACGCTCGAAACGATGTCCTCACCCCTTCCGATACTCCTTCGGACTCATGCCTTTTAGGCGCGAGAAGAATTTGCTGAAGGAGGGGGTGTCGGCGAAGTGGAGGCGGTCGGCTATCTGGGTGATGCTCATCGTGGAGGTTTGCAGCAGGAAGGAGGCCTCCATCAGCAGCATCTGGTTGATATAATCTACAACAGTGCGGCCGGTGACCTGACGGACGACGCGGGAGAGATAGACTGTTGAGATATGGAGCTGGTCGGCATAGAACGGGATGTCGTGGTGCTCCATAAAGTGGCGGGGCAGCAGGCGGATGAAGCCGATGAAGATTTCCTCGACGCGCTGGGGCGTCTGGCGGTGCCGGATGGCGCGCTGCTGAGCGTTCTGCAGGTCGAGCAGGAAGATGGAGTAGAGCATCCGCAGCACCTCGCCCTTGTAGATGTGGTCGGAGTGCAGGTAGCCGATGATTTCGCGCATCTTCGCGGCCAGGTGCACGGAGAGGCATGGCGAAAACGATGCATCTTCGCCCGTATTTCGCATATTTAACGCAATCAACGCATCAAGTTTGCAGAAAAAGTTGTACCTTTGCAGGCGTAATACAACAAAAGGAGTTCGAACAAGATGACAACAGCAATATCAAATACAACTGCCGATAAAACTCATGAGGCTGTTCTCAGCAGTGCCGAAGGCTTTACTGCCTTCAGTTTCGGTGGCTATCATATCCGCTTCAGAGCCCCTTACAGCCTTGAGCGCTATGTGAATGTCGTGAGCTGGGACGATGGTTATCTTGTTGTTATGGCCAAGTATCGTCACAATGCCGAGCCCGAAGAGGAGTACATAGACCTCAAGCCCATCCTTGACGGGCTATACATCGACTCGGCCGCTTTCCTGAAACCCATTAAAAGTGTACGCATAGCTTATGCCTGATATCAAGACTGTTGCCGACAGGGCGGATGTAATCATAAACGGATATGCCTTCACTCGCAATGAAGACCGAATCCAGGTGCTCAATCTTAACAGCCCGGATAAGGCAGCAGTGTTCAGCGCCGACGGCCAGGTGCTGGAAACAACGATGGATGACATAGAGCTTTCCATCGCGAGCCGCTATCTTCAGCAGAACCTTAAATACATGGAGGACTGAACCATGCCCAAGTATTATGATTTCAAGGTAGCAGGCTATTATCTGTATTTCACTTCCTTCTGCGTGGTGGAGTGCATGCACGTGCATGCCAGCGACAGCAAACTCACCGAAGGCGGTTCAGCCAAGTTCTTCGTCAAGAGCAATGGTGACGCTGTTCTCCAGAATCGCGGAATCCTCAATGACCGGGAGATTGCTAAGATTACTGATTTCATCAAGGAGCATTATCAGGAGATGTATATCCGATGGTCTCAATACAGCAATAAAGGCTATTACGAAAAGTAGCATGTTCTAAAGCTGACATGGCGAGAATGATGACGAATATCGGACTTAAGGCGGACGCGATGCTATAAACAGAATAAATGGTTGAGAAATGAAGGGCGGGAAACGGAGGCCGAGGATGTCGGCGCGGATTCCCGCCCTGCTTTGCATAAATCAGGTTAAGTTCCTTTCCCCAATCCCCCTCTTGGCAAGTCTCTTACTTGATGATTCTTCCAGTTCCATTAATTATCCGCCTGTCAGTGTGTACATGAACGTATTATATGAAGAAGTGCCAAAAACCCAAAACAAAAATGATTCCAGATGCTTTATAGCATCCTCCTTTTGAATGACTTTGTATCAGGAACGGGAATTCTTTTTTGACCCGCGGGTTAGGCATTTTCAAAAACAAACGGGGCTAAAACGGACGGTTTCTGACGCTCGAAACGATGTCCTCACCCCTTCCGATACTCCTTCGGACTCATGCCTTTTAGGCGCGAGAAGAATTTGCTGAAGGAGGGGGTGTCGGCGAAGTGGAGGCGGTCGGCTATCTGGGTGA
>JAFSKJ010000038.1 GCA_017449025.1 Prevotella sp.
AGCCTCTCCTGCAAAGGTGGAAACAAGATACATGTAGGCATCGCCAATGATGTCGTTATTCTCCAAATGGGATTCATCCAAATCCAAATCGCTGAAGTCCTGCAACAGATTCTTCAGACGGGCATTCTTTTCTTTGGGTTCACCCAAGTTGGCACTATTGAAACTGATGTTGCGGAAAATGCTGCTACCATCCTCGCTGCTCATCTTCTCACGGTTGGCATCTTCAAGGTCTGCCAAAGCCTCATCAATCAATTCGCCAATATTCGTAGCATTCCTGTTGCCGTAAAGGAAATCGAAAGAACTCTTTTCTGGCACCACAAAGCGTTCATGGCGCATAGCCCGTTCTGAGCGCTCTTTGTCGCCATTATATTTAATAAGGTAGTCGTTCAGTTTCGATTTATAAACATCACTCACATACTTAAGGAAAAGCATAGTAAGGATATAATCCTTGTACTGACTCGGATCAATCACACCTCTGAAAGTGTCGCATGCCTTCCATACGGTTCTGTTAATGTCTTCTTGGGCAATCTTCTTAATTTCCATATATGTTATTTCTTTAATTCGTTGATAAGTATCTGATTGGTAATCTGTATTCGCTTTTCCGCTATCGCTTCTAGTATCTCCTTTTCTCTATTCTGCAAAGAGGACAGCTCAACAATCAAGCGTTGCGTCTCTTGATCTGGCACTATAATCTCCAAGTTCTCTAATGTGGGCTTGTGGATAAGTGGTGTTCCACTGCCAGCTTGCGCGGTTTTGATAGATGCTACTACACGTGGGTGGTTTAAATACCAACAGAGATATTCTGGACTAACTATACTGGAAAGTAGTCTAATAGAATATAATGTAGTAGAAGGCACCGCTGGAATATCAAGGTTAAACACCTTACATAGATAGGTCGTCCCCTTACCAGCAAAAAGCAAATCCCCTTTTTTTAACATGTAACTGTCTAACTTATGGACGTATTCTATACGCATGGCGGTCGTTTGGGGGGAACTCATTTGCAAGTCCTTAATCTGCAGACAAGCTATTTCCCCCGTAGGATTTCCCTTTGCATAAACCCCAGAGAGTATTCTTGCAACATCTCCAAGTTTTATTTTTTCTTTAGTATTTCGATTACTTTTTACTATCATGGCTGCAAATTTAATTAATTACATTGAAACTACCAAATAAAATCAAAAAATAATTTAGTATTTTAAGTACTTTTGGTGATTCAAGAGAGTATTTGCTTTTAATAACGCTGAAAAAGTGTCAGTCATAGACTCGTTGTTGTGGCAATAGCAAATCATTATTATGGCATAGTTGTTCAGTTTATTTTTGAGAGTAATAAATATATTGTTGTGGAATGTTAATTGAGATGGCTTTTGAAAGTGTGCCTACAATGTGCCTACAACTTTGAAAGGTTTAGACATGAAAAGTCTCGTAAGTTGCTTACTTACAGGACTTTAACTTATGGGTGCCCGGACGGACTCGAACCGTCGACATTCAGAACCACAATCTGACGCTCTAACCAACTGAACTACGGGCACCATGTGAATGATCACCGCATCACCTTTGCGGATTTGCGGGTGCAAAGGTAGTCATTTTCTTCCGAACTGCCAAACATTTGAATGTTTTTTTTTGAAAAAATGTGGTTTTGCCGTTTTTTTTGGTCATCGTCGGGGATTAGTCGCAGATGAGAAATAAAAGGCCGATAATCATTTCTGATAAAAAAATTCCCTATAATTTGGTGGTTTCCCTATTTTGCAGTACCTTTGCAGCGCTAAAGTTTTAAAGAACTGAATAGAATAATGGGAAAAGTAATACTTACGGGAGACCGCCCCACGGGTAAGCTCCATTTAGGCCACTACGTTGGCTCACTTCGCCGTCGCGTGGAACTGCAGAATGCCGGCGACTACGACCGAATGTTTGTGTTCATGGCCGATGTACAGGCTCTTACCGACAATGCAGACAACCCGGAGAAACTGCGCCAGAGTATCATACAGGTTGCCCTCGACTATCTTTCGGCAGGTCTTGACCCGGCAAAGTGCATAATCTTCATTCAAAGCCACATACCCGAGTTGGCTGAGCTGACCACCTATCTTATGAACCTCATATCTGTGAGTCGTGTACAGCGTAACCCGACTGTGAAGACAGAGATTAAGATGCGCGGCTTTGAAGGCGAGAGCGTGCCTCTTGGCTTCTTCTGCTATCCTGTCTCACAGGCCGCAGACATCACGCTGTTCAAGGCCACGACAGTGCCTGTTGGCGAAGATCAGGAGCCTATGCTTGAGGTTACGCGAGAGTTGGTGAACCGATTCAACAATACTTATGCTCCCGTCTTGGTCGAGCCTAACATCATGCTTCCGGAGAATGCCACTGCCCGCCGCCTGCCCGGTACGGATGGCAAGGAGAAGATGTCGAAGAGCCTTGGCAACTGTATATACCTTAGTGACTCGAAGGACGAGGTGTGGCAGAAGGTGCGCTCTATGTATACCGATCCCCTGCACCTGAACGTGTCCGACCCTGGTCATGTGGAGGGCAATGCAGTGTTCACCTACCTTGATGCTTTTTCTACTGATCAGGATTTTGCCGACTTCTGGCCCGAGTACCAAAATCTGGACGAATTAAAGGAGCACTACCAGCGTGGTGGATTAGGCGACATGAAGTGCAAGAAATTTCTCAACGAGGTTCTCAATAAGTTCCTTGAGCCTATGCGTCAGCGCCGGGCAGAATTGGAGAAGGACATACCTGAGATATGCAACATGTTGCGCAAGGGTACTGAGCAGGCTCGCGAGGTTGGTGCACAGACCATGGACGAGGTGCGCCGTGCCATGCGCATCGACTACTTCAACGATGCCACGATGTGGAATGTTTAGGTAACAGGTGTCTACGTTGGAATGATGAGTAGTGAGGATTGCGAAGTGCTGATGGTTTCTCACGGAGTGAAGCCCACTGCTAACCGAATAGTCGTGGTCAAGGCACTCTCGGAGTCCGACCGCCCTATGTCGCTCTCTGAGCTTGAGTACAAGATACTAAGTATTGACAAGTCGGGAGTGTTCCGCGCGCTGACCCTCTTCAGAGAGCACCAGCTGGTGCATGTAATCGAGGATGGTGGTGACGGTGTGCGCTACGAACTGTGCCACAGCCATCTTGGCCACGACGAGGACGATGACCAGCATGTGCATTTCTATTGTGAGCAGTGCCATCGCACATTCTGTCTTCCTGCAACACCTGTGCCTGGCGTAGGCTTGCCTGAGGGTTACCGCATGACGAGTATCAACTACATGGTGAAGGGTGTGTGCCCCCATTGTGGTGAAGCAAAATAGGGAGAATAAGGGTATGAGCAACTAACTTAAATTATAATATATTATTATGTACACACGCATGACCGCTGCAGAGGCTGCAGCACTTATTAAGAATGGCGATCACATCGCAATGAGTGGTTTTACACCTGCCGGCGTGGCCAAGGCCACTACCAAAGAGCTGGCAAAGATTGCCGTGGCTGAGCATGAGGCAGGCCGCGAGTTTAAGGTGGCTATCTTCACCGGTGCCTCGACGGGACAGTCGACCGACGGTGACCTTGCCAACGCACAGGCTATACTCTATCGTGCCCCTTACACTACCAACCCTGATTTCCGCAAGCACGTGAATATGGGCGAGATTCCCTACAACGACCTGCACCTTAGCCACATGGCACAGGAGCTGCGCTATGGTTTCTATGGAGATGTTGACTGGGCTATACTCGAGGTCTGCGACATTGAGGAGGTGGGCAACGACTATCACGTCTACCTGACAGCGGCAGGAGGCATATCGCCTACCGCAGCCCGTCTTGCCAAGAAGGTGATTCTGGAACTGAACTCTTTCCACAATGCAAATGCAAAGTACATACACGACGTGTATGAGCCTCTGGATCCCCCTTATCGCAAGCCCATCCCCATCTTCAATGTTGGAGACCGCATAGGGCAGCCTTACGTTTCCATTCCCAAGGAGAAGGTGGTGGGTGTAGTGGAGTGTAACATCCCCGACGAGGCTCGTGCTTTCAAGGATAACGACCCTGTAACCGACAAGATTGGTTACCTGACTGCCGAGTTCTTGGTTGACGAGTTGCATAAGGGTCGCATACCTAAGGAGTTCCTTCCTCTACAGAGCGGTGTTGGTTCTACGGCCAACGCCATCCTTGGTGCCCTTGGTGCCGACAAGCACGTTCCCGACTTCAACATCTATACCGAGGTGATTCAGAATGCCGTCATCGACATGATGCTCAGCGGCCGTGTGAAAGATGCCTCTGCCTGCTCGCTCACCGTGTCGAATGAATGCCTGATGCAGGTTTATGACAACATGGACTACATGAAGCAGCACTTGACTTTGCGCCAGAGTGAGATTTCAAACCACCCGGCAGTCATCCGCCGCCTTGGTGTCATTGCCATCAACACCGCCATTGAGGTGGACATCTACGGCAATGCAAACTCTACACACATCAGTGGTACGAAAATGATGAACGGCATAGGTGGCTCGGGCGACTTTATCCGCAACGCCTATCTGTCTATATTCACGTGCCCGTCGGTGGCCAAGGGGGGACTCATCTCCAGTGTTGTTCCCTTCGTCAGTCACCAGGACTCCAGCGAGCACGATGTGAATGTCATTGTTACCGAGCAGGGCGTGGCCGACTTGCGCGGCAAGAGTCCTATGCAGCGTGCTCAGACTATCATAGAGAACTGTGCACATCCTGACTATAAGCAGTTGCTGTGGGACTACCTGAAGCTTGGTACAGGCGGACATACCCGCCATTGCCTCACTGCTGCCTTTGCCATGCACGACACGCTGGCTCGCAAGGGCGATATGAAGCTTACCGACTTCGCCGAGTATGTGAAGTAACTGTTAGCGCCTCTGCGCGTTTACGTTTTCAGGCTGTGCAAGGCCCGGAAGCATTGTCCGCGAATGGAAACTGGGCTGTCAGGAAATGGCAGCCCAGTTTATGTTTGTCTTCTTCAGCTGTTGCAGGCGCTGCCAGAGTAGCTGGTAGCGTGGCGACTGGCAGAGTGGGTCGTCGTCGATAATCTTTTGTGCCTCGTCGCGGGCCATCTGCACCAACTGCCCGTCGCGAGCAATGTTGGCAATCTTAAGGTCGAAGGCCATCCCGCTCTGCTGGGTGCCTTCCAGGTCGCCGGGGCCTCGAAGCTTAAGGTCGGCCTCGGCAATACGGAAACCGTCGTTAGTCTCGCACATGATGTCGATGCGCTTGCGCGTCTCTTCCGATAGCTTGAATGGTGTGACCAACAGACAAAACGACTGGTCGGCGCCACGGCCTACACGCCCCCGCAGCTGGTGCAATTGTGAGAGGCCGAAGCGCTGTGCGTCGAAAATCACCATAACCGAGGCATTGGGCACATTGACACCCACTTCAATGACAGTTGTGGCGACAAGAATCTGTGTCTCTCCGTTTATGAAGCGCTGCATCTCTAATTCTTTGTCCGTAGCCTTCATCTTTCCGTGTACCTTGCTAAGGCGGAATTCGGGAAAGGCCTGGCACAGCACCTCGTAGCCCTGTTCCAGATCCTTAAGGTCAATCTTCTCGCTTTCCTCTATCAATGGGAACACACAGTACACCTGCCTCCCCATTGATATCTGTTGGCGTATGCCGCTGTAGAGCGAGGTGATGCGTGAGTCGAAATAGTGGCGGGTAATCACGGGCTTGCGGCCGGGCGGCAGCTCATCGATGACGCTCACGTCAAGGTCGCCGTAAAGCGTCATGGCCAGCGTGCGTGGGATTGGCGTGGCTGTCATCACAAGTACATGGGGTATGGCTCCGCCTCCTGCCACTCCTTGTGTGTGCGGTGAAGTCTTCGCCCACAGCTTGGCGCGCTGTGCAACGCCGAACCGGTGTTGCTCGTCGATGACAACAAAGCCGAGGCGTGCGAACTGCACAGTGTCTTCTATTATGGCGTGTGTTCCCACGAGTATGTGTATGGTGCCGTCGAGCAGCCCTTCGAGCACTTCTTTCCTGCGCTTGCCTTTGACTATGCCTGTCAGCAGGGCCACGCGTATGTTCATCTCGCCGATGAAGTCTGTTATGGTTTCAAGGTGCTGTTCGGCAAGTATTTCTGTCGGTGCCATAATGCATGCTTGATAGCCGTTGTCAAGTGCTATGAGCATCGACATCAGGGCCACCAGCGTCTTGCCGCTTCCCACGTCTCCCTGTAGCAGGCGGTTCATCTGCTTGCCGCTGCCCATGTCGTGGCGTATCTCTCGGATGACGCGCTTCTGCGCCCCAGTAAGCTCGAAGGGCAAGTATTCACGGTAGAAAGTGTTGAATGTTTCGCCTACGTGTTGGAATATGTAGCCGCGGTATTTGCGGCGTTGGTCACTGGCATACCTGAGAATGTTCAGTTGAACGAAAAACAGTTCCTCGAACTTCAGCCTCACACGTGCACGCTCCAGCTGCCTGGCATCCTTGGGATAGTGGATTGTGCGTAGCGCCTCGTCGCGCGACATCAGGTGGAGTGGGGTGGTGATGAATTCAGGCAGGGTCTCTGCTATGGCGTCCTTCAGCTTTTCCATGAGAGTCCTCGTCAGCCGTTCTATTGCGCGCGAGGTGATGCCCGTCTTCTTCATCCTGTCAGTAGTGTTGTAGTATGGGCGGAAGGAGTCAGTGGTGAGCTTCTGGGTGGGTTCTTCCATCTCAGGGTGCTGTACCTGGATGCGGTTGTTGAAAATGCTTGGGCGCCCGAACACCAGATAGCTCTTGCCTATGGTGTAGTTTTGCTTGGCATACTTGCCGCCAGCGCCGAACCACACTAAGTCGATGATGCCTGTGCCGTCGGTGAAGTGAGCCACCACCCGTTCCTTGCGTGCGCTCATTGGGTAGGTCTCGAAGCTGAGGATGCGTCCAACAACCTGTATGAATGGCATGTCGCCTGTCAGCTCGTTTACAGTGTAAATGCGTGAACGGTCAACATACTTATAGGGGTAGTAGTCAATCAAGTCGCCGAATGTCTCGATACCAAGCTCTGTGCTCAGTATCTTCTTGCGGTTTGGGCCTACGCCCGGCAGATACATTATGTCCTGGCTTAGTATGTCGGTCATTGCTTACCTTATATATTATATAAGAGCTTCGGCTATTCTCAGGTCGTAAGGTGTGGTGAGCTTGATGTTTTCACGATTGCCGTCAACAAGTGTTATGTCGTGGCCGTAGGATTCCACCACAGAGGCATCGTCGGTGAACATGTCGCTGTAGGGCTGGCGGTTGGCAGCCTTAAGCAGCTGAATGTCGAAAGTCTGGGGAGTCTGCACAAGACGGTATTCGGAGCGGGGAACAGTGTGTGAGGAACCGTGGGCGTTCTCCACCAGCCTTAAGGTCTCTACCACTGTGGTGACGGGCACTGCGGCTCCTGTGGCTCGGGCAGTGTCGTAGCAGAGTCGGATGACGTTGGTGTTGACGAATGGCCGCACGCCATCGTGTACCCCAACGACACCTTCTGCGTCGTCGGGTATGAGGGCCAGGCCGTTCTGTACGGAGTGGAAGCGTGTCTGTCCGCCGTTGGCTAACAGATAATCCACCTTGAAGTCATACTCTTTGCAAAGCTCTTGCCAATACGCCTGCTGCGCCTCCGGCAACACCAGTATGATTTGCAAGCTTGCAGAGTACTCGCGAAACCTCTCGATGGTGCGCATCAGCACAGGACGTCCGCCTATGGGCAAGAACTGCTTGGGTATGTCGCCGCCCATGCGTAGCCCCTTGCCTCCGGCCACTATGATGACATAGTCCGTGCTCATCAACTAACAGAAAATCTATGCCATAAGGTGCTTATACCGCATGCCTTCGGCCACCTGGTCGGCTGTCTTTGCATTGGTGAGCTGCTTAAGCAACTCGTATGCGAAGGGGAAGGCGGCAGCCGGACCTTCGGCTGTTGTGACATTTCCGTCTACAGTGACGAGCTCGCCCGTGTATGTGCTCTCTGTGAGCGCATTCTCGAAGCCCGGATAGCAGGTGGCATTCTTGTCGTCGATGATGCCTAACGGTGCCAGCACAACTGCTGGGGCGGCACAGATGGCGGCGATGAGCTTGCCTGCAGCGTGGTGCTTGACCAATGCCTCGCAAACGCCCTCGTGGTCGTACAGGTTTGAGGCGCCGGGCATGCCGCCGGGCAGTAGCAGCAGGTCGGCATCTGAGAAGTCGGCCTGCTCAAACATCAGGTCGGCCTCAATATTCACATTGTGGGCTGAGGTCACGAGCGGGAAGTCGGTCGTGCTCACTGTCTTCACGTTAACTCCTCCGCGACGCAGAACGTCAATTGGTATCAGGGCCTCGACATCCTCGAAGCCGTTGGCCAGGAATACATAAACTTTTGCCATAATCATCAATTGTTGTTTGTTGTTGTTCATTTATAATCGTTTACAGCTGTTTCAGCTAAGTGCCTGCAGGTACTGGCGGATGGTTTCCTTGAGACCCATGAACAGGGCATCGCAGATTAGCGCATGGCCTATGCTGACCTCATCGGTCCATGGTATGCGCTTATGGAAGAAGTGCAGGTTCTCAAGGCTCAGGTCGTGGCCAGCGTTGAGGCCTAAGCCCAGGCTGCGTGCTTCTTCGGCAGCAGCCACGAATGGTGCTATGGCCTTCTCGCGGTCGGTGGCATAGCCTGAGGCGTATGGTTCTGTGTAGAGTTCCACGCGGTCAGCACCGCATCGTTTGGCATACTCCACCATCACTGGGTCGGCGTCGATGAATATGCTCACTCTTATGCCCTCCTCCCTAAAGCGTCCTACGATGTCGGTCAGCAGGCATTCGTTGGTACGGGTGTCCCAGCCGTGGTTTGACGTTATCTGGTCATTGCCGTCGGGCACCAGGGTAACCTGTGTGGGCTTGACCTCGCATACGAGTTTCTGGAAACTGTCTATGGGGTTGCCCTCGATATTCATCTCTGTTGTTATAAGTGGTCTTAGCAGTCGCACGTCGGAGTAGCGTATGTGTCGTTCGTCGGGGCGGGGATGCACCGTTATGCCCTCAGCTCCGTACATCTCGCAGTATCGTGCCACGCTCTGCACGTCGGGGTTGTTGCCTCCCCGGGCGTTGCGCAGAGTGGCAATTTTGTTGATGTTTACGCTTAATTTAGTCATCTTGTGCCGAATTATTTGTTAGTTTGACAAACATTTATTACTTTTGCACCTGCAAATATAAGCATTTCTTTGCGAATACCAACAAAAACAGGCAAAAAAATACCAAAAATATGGGAAATAAGAAGCTGCGGATGGCACTTTTCGGCAATATTTACCAGGCAAAGAAGTCTGCATCGATACAGAAGATACTGTCTTCGCTTGGTGAAAGGGGCGCGGAACTCTATGTTGACATGGAGTATTACTACTTCCTTAAGGACTCCCAGCATTTGGACGTTCGTGCCACCCAGGTGTTCGTTGGCGACGAGTTCGATGCTGATTTCGCCATTTCCATGGGTGGCGACGGCACATTCCTGAAGACGGCGGCCCGCGTTGGCAGCAAGGGCATCCCCATTCTTGGCATCAACATGGGGCGCCTTGGTTTCCTCGCCGATATAAGCCCATTGGAGATTGATGCCTGCATGGCATCGCTGATGGAGGGTGACTACAGTGTGGAGAGCCGTCGCATGATTCAGGTCGCCACTCTTCCGGCTCCTGGTGTGCCGTCAGCTTCCGGAGGCTCGCTCGACGGTGCGTGTGCGCTTAACGATGTGGCCATACTCAAGCGCGATTCGGCATCTATGATAAGCATCCGTGCCAGTATTGACGGTCAGTACCTGACGACCTACCAGGCCGACGGCCTAATAGTCTCCACGCCTACTGGCTCCACGGCCTACTCGCTTTCCAACGGTGGCCCAATCATAGTACCTGGTACCCACGTGCTGCTGCTGACAGCTGTAGCTTCGCACTCGCTCAATACCCGTCCGATAGTGATTCCCGAAACGGCCGAGATTACGCTTGATGTGGAGAGCCGCAGTCATTCGTTTCTCGTGGCCGTTGACGGACGCTCGGAGAAGTGCCGCGAAGAGACGCGCCTGTTGCTTAGGCGTGCTCCATACGATGTTAACATAGTCAAGCGCAGCGGAACCCGCTATTTCGACATCCTGCGCGAGAAGATGATGTGGGGAGCCGATCTCCGTTGAATACTCTTACGACCTCTAACTCTCTATAACCCCTCCTGAATTGAAATTATTAAGGAAATGGCTAAATGCCGACAGTAGGTATACCATAGGCCAGATGTTGCGCTGGCTATGGCGGGCGTGGAAAGGCAATCGGTGGCAGGCTACGCTCAATGCCACCATAGGCCTCTTGGACGTGGTAGTAAGCCTGGCGTCGGTATGGGCTGTGCAGCGGGCCATCGACGTGGCCTCTGGAAACATCGTCGGCAACGTCTATTTGGCTGTGGCCGTGATGGCTGCGCTCATTGCCTGTGAGTTTACGCTTGGCATCTCCCATGTGTGGATAAAGAACATCCTCGGCGTAAGGGCGCAGAACCGTATGCAGCAGCAGATGCTCGACCGGTTGCTGAGGTCTGAGTGGAAGGGGCGGGAGGCACGCCATAGCGGCGACGTCATCAACCGTCTGGAGCACGATGTGCAGACGGTGGTAAACTTTCTTACCGAGACACTTCCAAACACGCTGTCCACACTGGCCATGTTTGGCGGTGCTTTCTTCTATCTGTTTTCCATGGATGTGTGGCTGGCCTGCATCACCGTGGCCATGCTGCCGCTCTTCATCCTCATAAGCAGAGTCTACGTGGCGCGTATGCGACAGTATTCCCGCCGTGTGCGAAACACCGACAGTCGCATACAGAGCATACTGCAGGAGACCGTGCAGCACAGCATGCTCATCAAGACCCTTGAGGCTGAACCGCGCATGGTTGACCGTTTGGGCAGCACACAGTCGGAGCTTCGCCAGCATGTGCGACAGCGCACATTGTTCTCTGTGGCATCCAACCTGTTTCTTAACGCAGGCTTCTCGATCAGCTATCTCGTGGCCTTCCTCTGGTCGGCCATCAGGCTCAGCCATCACACCATTTCCTTCGGTCAGATGACAGCTTTCTTACAGCTTGTCTACCGTATACAGGGGCCTGCGCGCAGCCTGACAAAGCTGGCTCCAGCCTTTGTCGGTGTCTTTACTGCCGCCGAACGTCTGATGGAGCTTGAAGACGACCCCGAGGAACAGCAGGGGAAGAGTGTGGAGCTACAGTCGCCCTGCGGCGTGCGGTTCACAGACGTCACCTATTATTATAATGGAAGCACAGAGGCGGTAATCAACAATCTTACCTTCGACTTCCGTCCGGCCACCGCCACTGCCATTCTCGGCGAGACTGGCGTGGGCAAGACCACCATCATCCGAATGATGCTGGCCTTGATTCGCCCGCAGCAGGGTAGGGTGGAGGTGTACAACAGTAGCGAGAGCCATGAGGTGGGGCCGTTGCTGCGAACTAATTTCGTGTATGTGCCACAGGGCAATACCCTTCTTAGTGGTACTATCCGCGAGAACTTGTTACTGGGGGCTCCCGATGCTACCGATGACGAGCTGTGGGCTGCCTTGGAAACGGCCTGTGCCCATTTTGTGGCCGAGTTGCCTGAGAAACTCGACACAGCGTGTACCGAGGCAGGCGGAGGACTGTCGGAAGGGCAGGCGCAGCGCATAGCCATTGCCCGTGCCCTGCTGCGAAACCGTGCAGTGATGCTCTTCGACGAGGCTACCTCAGCCCTTGACCCCGACACTGAGCGGCAGTTGCTGAAAAACATTCTCTCCAACCATCATAAGACCATTATCTTCATCACCCACCGTCCCGCCGTCGTGGATTACTGCGACCAGGTGTTGAAATTGTAGGCCACGTAAACGTTTGAGTGTTAAAACTGTCACAAACAATGTTAATGTAACTGAGCAGTCGTTGGTTTGTAGGATTTTTTTTCCTACCTTTGCAGAGTATTTTTGCTTTTTGCAAGAATAGGTAACCAAAACAACCAGAATAATGAACCGACTGAAGAAGATTTTCTCCGTAGCAATATTGGCTTTGGCCGCCACTGCCACTCATGGGCAAGACTTGTTGGCACGCCAGGCACCAATCGATAGAAAAATGAAGGCCGTGGACTCTGTAGCACTGCACCGACTGATTCAGGTGGAGCAGTGGGAAAGTCCTGCTGCCGACCTGTACTCCGACTGGGAGACCTACTATGCGCACTCCAAGCAGACAGAGCTGCCCGACACCTTCCGCATTGACCTTCGCGGTTTCTGCATGCCCACTACAAGCCGTGTGCTTACTTCAAACTTCGGTGCCCGTTGGGGACGTCAGCATAAGGGTCTTGATATTAAGGTGTATATTGGCGACACCATACGAGCCGCTTTCTCCGGCAAGGTGCGTGTGGTGCGCTATGAGCCAGGCGGCTACGGCAAGTTTGTGGTTATCCGCCATGCAAATGGTCTTGAGACTTATTATGCACACCTGTCGAAGCAGTTAGTGAATATTGACCAGAACGTACGTGCCGGTGAGCCTATCGGACTGGGTGGCAACACCGGTCGCAGCACAGGTTCTCACCTGCATTTCGAGACTCGTCTCTGCGGAGTGGCACTTAATCCCGCCTTACTCTTCGACTTCCGCAATCAAGACGTCGTTGCCGACTTCTATACTTTCCGCCGTTCATCCTATAGCCGCGAGTCGGCACAGGCTACACGTCTGCGCGGAGTAGGCGGAAGCGCTTCGAGCAGCATCATGCCAGACGATCTGGAGATGTCCCGCGTTAGTCCGTCGGCTGCCTTTAGCAAGCAGACACGCCTGCATAAGGTAAAGAAGGGTGAGACCCTCTACAGCATTGCACGCAAGCGTCACATGACCATTGACCAGCTGTGCAAGCTCAACCATATTGGCAAGAATATCCGCCTCAGGGCAGGACAAATACTAAAGTACAACTAAGTTGTACGTGATGATAATTTTTTGTTTCATAATTGGGCCGGCTGCCGTGAGGCATCTGGCCTTTTTTGGGAGGAAAAACTTTTTTGATTATGAATAACAACAGACTAAGGACAGAAGGACTTCGACTTATTATGGCTGTCATCTCAGCATTGTCGTTTACTCATGCCGAGGCACAGTCGCCGGCAGCCTCATGGCCCACAGTGGGAAGCCAGACAAAAGCAGGCAGTCGCTGGTGGTGGTTAGGGTCGGCAGTAGACGAGGACAACCTTGTGTGGAACATAGACCAGCTGTCTGCCGCTGGCATTGGGACACTGGAGATAACCCCTATCTACGGCGTTAAGGGCAATGCCGCCAACAACATTGCATTCCTCAGCAATGACTGGCTTGATAAGTTGCACTTCACTATAGATAAGTGCCACTCCTCAGGCGTAAACATCGACATGACCACCGGCACGGGGTGGCCCTTCGGCGGCCCTATGCTTAAGATGGAGGAAACGGCGAGCAAGCTTGTCACCGAGACCACCGACATCGACGGCGACGGCGTCACCGTGAAGACAATAGCCACCACGGGCACCAGTGCCAAGATGTTGCAACGCGTGCTGGCCTATCCGCAGGGCACCAACACAGGCTCTCCCACCGACATCACCTCGCTGCTCGACGGCAAGACGGTCAGGTGGACGGCTCCTGAAGGCAAGTGGCGCGTGATAGCAGTCTACTGCCAGTTCCAGGTGATGACCGTGAAGCGAGCTGCCCCAGGCAGCGAGGGCTATGTGCTCGACCATTTCGATGCCGACGCAGTGAAGACATATCTCGACTATTTTGACAAGCGCTTTGCGGCAGGCGGCAACCCCTGGCCTTCCACTTTCTTCAACGATTCGTATGAGATCAATGCTGCCGACTGGACCCGCGACATGTTCGCACAGTTCCAGAAGTATCGCGGCTATAAGCTTGAGGACTGCATGGACAAGTTGTTGGCGCGCGACCCGCAGGTGCTGGCCGATTACCGTCAGACGCTCTCCGACATGCTGTTGCACAACTTCACCGAGCAGTGGACAGAGTGGGCGCACAGCCACGGAGCCCAGACCCGCAACCAGGCTCATGGGTCGCCGGGCAACCTGATAGACCTCTATGCCGCCGCTGACATTCCGGAGACAGAGACATTCTACATCAGCGACTTCGGCATAAAGGGCCTGCGCAGCGACCCTGGCTTCACCATGAAGGCACTGAGCACCCGGGCAACGCTGAAGTACGCCTCGAGTGCAGCGCACATCACTGGCAAGCCGCTTACGTCAAGCGAGTCTATGACGTGGCTCACCGAGCATTTCCGCTCGTCGCTCTCGCAGATGAAGCCGGAACTTGACCTGCTCTTCACCTCCGGAGTCAACCGCGTGATGTTCCACGGCACCACGTATTCCCCCCGTGAGGCCGCGTGGCCGGGATGGAAGTTCTACGCAGCGGTGGACATGAGTCCCACTAACAGCATTTGGCGCGACGCACCTCAGATGCTTGGCTACATTGAGCGCGTGCAGAGTTTCATGCAGATGGGACAGCCCGACAACGACGTGCTGGTCTATGCTCCCTTTGTCAGCGCCATGCACAAGACCACCGGCGACTTCCAGAGTCAGATGCTTCTCTTCGACATCAATAAGATGACCACAAAGATGCCAGAGATGGAGACATGCGTAAACGAGCTGGAGGCTGCAGGCTTCGACTGCGACTACATCAGCGACCGTTACCTTATGCAGACTACCTTCGCCGACGGCAAGCTGTTGACTCCAGGGGGTGTCTACAGGGCGCTGGTGGTGCCCGTAAGCGACTACATGCCCGACAGCGTAAGCCAGCACATCGATGAGCTGAAAGCGCAGGGTGCCATTATATATAATAAGGTGTCGGAAACTGTAGCCGCCGGCAGTGCTCTTGCCGGCAGCGCCGAGGAGCTGCGCAGTGTGCTCGGCCTGAGCGTTGTGCGCCGTAAGAGCGACACAGGCCACCATTACTTCATAGCCAATCTCACCGGCAACGATGTCAACGGCAGCGTCAGCCTTGCTGTCAGCCATTCCGATGCCCTTTGGTTCAATCCCATGACAGGCGACACTCCCCGCCATGCAGCCTTCGATGCCGACGGCAAGCTCATGGTGAGTCTTAAGTCGGGCGAGTCGGCCATCCTCCAGACATTCGACGGCCCCGTGACAGCCGGTGAGGCTCGCAATGTGGCTGAGATAGCAGGCGTTGAGATTGGCGGGCCGTGGACTCTCCGCTTTGCCGACAACTGCGAGCCGCAGATGGGCGACACCGAGTATCAGCTGCCAAGGCTACAGACATGGGAGACGCTCGACGAGCGCACCGCCCGTCTCATGGGCACGGGCATCTACGAGACCACGTTCACCGTGTCGCCCTTGCTGATGAAGATGGGGGCAGCGGGATTCCGCCTTAGTCTGGGCGACGTGCGCGAGAGTGCCCGCGTGTGGCTCAACGACCGTTATCTTGGCTGTGCGTGGGCAGTGCCTTTCGAACTCGACTGCCTCGATGCCGTCCGCGAGGGTGAGAACACCCTGAAGATTGAGGTCACCAACCTGCCCGCCAATCGTATCAGCCAGATGGACCGCGACGGAGTGGTGTGGCGCATCTTCGAGGACATCAACATGTCGAACATCAGCACCGACAGCTACGCCAAGTGGTCGCCAGTGCCTTCAGGCCTTAACACAAAGGTGAAGCTTGTTCCGCTCACCGACGGCTCCGGTCGCATGCAGTGCACACTGAAGGGGATGATGGAGTCTGACGACCATAACTACTATCCCTACTATGAGGTGACAATGGGCGACGGCAACTCAATCGACAACGTAGCGGCTACCGACAAGGACGGCAATCCCTTTGATGGCATTGAGGTTCTGATGGAGAACAGCAGGATGGTGAAGCCTGTCAACAACACATGCACGCTCGTGGTCAAGGGGCTTGGCAAGGACTGCCGCATGGCTGTCGACGTTACCGACGGTAGTGGCAGGCACCATTTCGCCTATCTTCCGGCCTACGGACCATACAGCTGCGTGGTTTCTGCCGACCTTACCGGCGACGAGGCTCCTGGCGGCGGATGGATGAAACTGCAGTCGCAGAGCGATGTCAAGGGCTTCGACACAGGCAAGATTGACTGGTATCGCGCCACGCTCAACGGCAAGGAGGTGAAAGGCCTGTATGAGGGTCTTACCTTCAGCAGCGACCGCTCGGCATATTACTTCTATTTCCCAGGCTATGGCATGAATGCCAACAGCGACTTCCGCCTCAGCGTCGACGATGCCGTACAGGGCGACCTGCTCAGACTTGATTATGCGGTGGGTACCGGCAGCACTAAGTACTCGGAGGATGTCTTCCATACATCGTTCACCCTTTGCGAGGAGCCTGCCTCAGGCATTGTGCTCGACATGCCGGGCAATGCCAGCTACTATGTCTATCGCGGCCTGCAGCTCTATCGCCCTCTCACCCCATTGGCAGGCGTTGAGAGCATAGCTGCCGACCGTGGCGATGCTCCAGTCTGCTACTATACCCTTCAGGGCACGCGCGTCAGTCGCCCCGCAAAGGGACTGTATATCCGTGACGGTAGAAAAGTGATAATAAAATAAGATTATGCAAGCAATAATACTGGCGGCTGGCATGGGCCGCCGACTCGGCGAGATTACGCGCAACAACACCAAGTGCATGGTAGAGGTCAACGGCGTGCCACTCATCGACCGTCTGTTAGGGCAGCTCTGTAGCGTGGACCTCCGACGTGTCATCTTAGTGGTGGGCTACCAAGGACAGAGGCTCATCGACCACATAGGCCACCGCTATGACGGGCGCCTTGACATCGTCTATGCCGAGAACCCTGTTTACGACCGCACCAACAACATCTACTCACTGTCGATAGTCAAGGACAAGATGCAGGACGACGACACGCTGCTCATAGAGAGCGACCTGATCTTCAGCGACCGTCTGATACCCATGATTGTCGACAACCCGTACCCGAACCTTGCCCTCGTGGCAAAGTACGAGTCGTGGATGGACGGCACCATGGTGCGCATTGACCAGGACAGTAACATCGTTAACTTCGTGCCCAAGGAGGCTTTCGACTATTCCGATGCCGGTGCCTACTACAAGACTGTGAACATCTACAAGTTCAGCCGTGAGTTCTCCCGCCAGAAGTACGTGCCCTTCCTCGATGCCTATACCAAGGCCGTGGGCAACAACGAGTACTATGAGAATGTGCTTCGCATAATCTCCATGCTCAGCAGCCACGACATGAAGGCTCTGCCCATAGGTAACGAGAAGTGGTACGAGATTGACGACAAGCAGGACTTGGACATTGCCGAGGCTCTCTTTGCCGACGACAAGGACGTGCTGCGCAAGTACTACGGACGCTATGGAGGCTACTGGCGCTTCCCCCAGATGCTCGATTTCTGCTACCTTGTCAACCCGTTCTTCCCCACAAGGCGCATGAAGGACGAATTGCGCAGCAATTTCGACGTGCTGCTGACCGAATACCCGTCGGGCATGAAGGTCAACACGCTCATTGCCAGCAAGTGCTTCGGGGTAAGCGAAGATTATATTGTGCCTGGCAACGGCGCCGCCGAGCTTATCAAGATACTTATGGAGGGCACGGAGGGGAAGACAGGCTTCATCCGCCCCACCTTCGAGGAGTACCCCAACCGCTTCTGTCCTGAGCGCCAGGTGACCTTTGTCCCCTCTGACAGCGACTACCGCTACACAGCCGACGACCTGATGGCTTTCTTCGCCGACAAGGACATCGCCACCTTGCTGCTCATCAACCCCGACAACCCCTCAGGAAACTACATACCTAAAGGCGACCTGCTGCGCCTCGCCGCCTGGTGCGAGGAGCGTGCCATCCGCCTCGTCGTCGACGAGAGCTTTGTCGACTTTAGTTCCGAAAGCATTGACTCCGCCTCTCAGTCCGTTTCAGGTGGTTTGCCCGCCGGGGCGCACCGCAACAGCCTGCTGTCCAATGCCCAGCTCGAAGCCTATCCCCACATGGCGGTGATGAAAAGCATCTCGAAGAGCTTTGGCGTGCCCGGCCTGCGTCTCGGCATCCTTGCTTCTGCCGACACGGCCCTCATCGCCCGCATCAAGGCTGAGGTGTCTATATGGAACCTCAACTCCTTCGCCGAGTTCTTCATGCAGATATACAACAAGCACGAGGGCGACTACCGCAAGGCCTGCCAGAAATTCCTCAGCGAGCGCGACGACTTCGAGCGCAATCTGCGCACCATCCCCTTCTTCCGCGTCATGCCCTCGCAGGCCAACTACTTCCTTTGTGAGGTGCTCCCGCCCTACAAGGCCAGCGACATAGTGATACGCATGCTCCGCCAGCACAACATACTTACCCGCGACTGCAGCGGCAAGCCAGGCTTAGACCCCCACCGCCAGTACATGCGCATTGCCGTGCGCAACCATGAGGACAACACGCGGCTTGTGGATTCCTTAAGGCAAATCATAAAATAAGTCACTATGGAAACAAGCAAGGTTTCTGTCATACTGCAGGAACAAATAGACCAGCTTAATGTCAGCCCAAAAGAGTGCATAGAGTGGGTAAGGCAGGGATTTCTCATGAAAGACGAAGCCCAGATGCCTGCCAAGCTGAGTGTTCATCCCCAAGGCGAGGATTTCATTACATCCATGCCCTGCCTGCTGCCACGACATGACGGCAAGAAGTACTTCGGGCAGAAGCTGGTAAGCCGGATAGAAGGGCAGACTCCCACACTGAAAAGTGACATAACTCTTTATGATGCCGAGACAGGCCGACTGCTCGCCGTGATGGATGGTGACTGGATAACGGCCATGCGGACAGGGGCCGTGGCGGCACTGGCGACAAGGCTGTTCCAGCGCTCAGGCGTAGACACCTACTCCATGGTGGGTCTGGGCAACATAGCCCGCGCCGTGGCTCTATGTCTCATTGCCGACAACACCGACCGGCACATCACCATCCGCCTGATGCGCTATAAGAACCAGGCCGAGCTGTTCATTGAGCGTTTCGGTGCATACGAGAATGTGACGTTCGAAATCGTCGACAGTCCCACGGAGTTTCTTTCGCAAGCCGATGTGTTGATTTCGTGCGTCACCGTAGCCACGGAACTGCTGTTCCCTGACGATGCCTTATATAAGAAAGGTGTGACGGTGATTCCCGTTCACGTGCGCGGATTCCAGAACTGCGACCTGTTCTTCGACAAGGTCTTTGGTGATGACACGGGGCAGATACAAAAGTTCAAGTTCTTCAATCGGTTCCGCGAATACGACGAGCTGCACCATGTCTTGCAGGGCAAGAACCCCGGACGTACCAGCGACGATGAGCGTATTCTGAGCTATAACTATGGCTTGGGACTGCACGACGTGGTTTTTGCCTCAAAGATCTACGAGCGGCTAAGGAATCATGAAACAGGTTTTTGCTGGACAAAGCAAGACAAGAAAACGTGGGTTTGACTTCACGGTAATGCCCGTAAGCCTTACCTGCCATTATCCGAACTTCTCTCTTCCGGCAAGTATCTTTATTCGGCGCTTCACCGACTTCAGGATGAAGCCCCAGTTGCCGTAGCGTATGTTCAGCCACAGCTCCTCCAATGAGCGTCCCGCCTTCACCCACGGCATGTCCCAGGCGTTGGCCTTGTACATGCGCTTCCAGTAGCCGGCCTCCTCTATCACGTATCGCGGGTGGCGCAGGGGGAATTCAATGTCGTGGCGCGCCATGGTGAATAGTCTTTTCTGGCTCTTGGGCATGGTGCGGAAGGCAGAGTAGTGTGTGGAGTCTTCCGATGCACCTACGTTGTTTATCATGTTCTTCGCGGGCATCACCGCCAGCCCAGAGCCGAGCAGCATAGTGGCCCAGAAGATGCTCTCGAACTGCGGCTCACCAGAGTCGCGGTGGTCGCGGCACATTTTTATGAAGCTGCTGCGGTAGCCTCGCTGCCGTATCAGTGCCTCCATCTGTTTCACGGCGAAAGGGTCGTCCAAGAAAGAGTATTTCTCGTCCCACTGGCTCACCACCCGCCGCCACGACGCCCAGCCCCAGATGCTGAATGCCGATGTGAAGAAGTAGTCGTAGGGCATGTCGGGAGTCACCTCGTCAACATTGAAGCCTGCCACCATGGCTATGCGCTCATCGTCGGCATAGCGGTCGAGCATCTCCTTGCAGAAGGGGAAGAACGACTGCGAGGGCACCACGTCGTCCTCGAGCACCATGCAGCGGTCGGCCAGTGAGAACGCCCAGCGGTGCGACGTGAATCCCGCCACCATGCATCCTAAGTTCCTCTCCTGGTAGTTGCGGTGCACCTCGCACTCCCAGTCTATCTCTTCGTCGCTCACAATCTTCCGACAGGCCTCAATGCCCGCCATGTCTCGTTCGCCCCGCGGCCCGTCCTGAAAGAGGAACAGGCGCGAGGGGCGTGCCTGCCGCACCTCGGCAAACACCTGGCGTAGAGTGTCGCTGCGAGTGAAGAACAGCATAAGCACCGCCACGTCAGTCTTCCACGGTTGTCTCGTCATTTCTTGCATCTTCTCTTTTCGTAAGATGCAAAGATACTAAACACTGGCTTCCCCGCCAAATTTCTTAGCTCTTTTTAAGCTTTTCGCTTTTTATTTTTTGGCTGCGCTAATAAGCTATCTCAAAGAATAATCATGGTAATTATGAAAATTTCTCGACCTGTACGGTTGCCACGATGTATGACCGCGAAGCGGTCGCCGCTCAGTAACCGGGTGGTGCGAAGCAGAGTGCAATCCGCGGCGTTCTTTTTTCCGCAGGTCCTTTGGACACTACGGTTACTGAGCGGCGACCCCTTT
>JAFSKJ010000039.1 GCA_017449025.1 Prevotella sp.
CGGGAAGTCGAAATTCAAGATTCTATACCAATTGATAGCCGAAGAGGCACCAGATGCTACATTTATTGAGAAGTATATTGTTTAGGAGAGAGGCTTTTACTCCCTCCTAAACAATCATGCCGAGGGGACTGAGTAGTTACCCCAAAGTCTTGCTGCTGTCGCTCCACCTCTTCCAGCATGCGCTTACGCTCGGCATCGGTCATGGTGTTGCGGCTGGGAGTTTTGTGGCTGTTGAGACCGCTTGTACTGATAGGGGCGAGGGGTGAAGCTTCGCTGTAGTATTGTGGCAGGGTAGGGGGGATGCTCTCGATGGTGAGCGTGTCGGCAGTGGGGGCATGGATGCCCTCGAAGGCTGGCCGCGCGATGATTCGTATCTTTCCCGCCTTATGTGTGCTTCGAACCAACACAGGTGCGCTGCCCCATTCCACTTCACGGGGGTTGGCCAAGATGGCAGCGTCACCGATGATGGTACCCTCGCCGTCGACGGTGAAGGTGACATGCTCGCGGGCGTAGCGACGCACATTGCCATTGTCGTCGGTCACCTCGGCCACGACAACTATGAAGTCGGAGCCGTCGGCTACCAACGGGTGCCCCATGTCGTCGGCATAAAGGCGCAGCTTGGTACTGCGCCGCGAGGGCATCTTCTCTTCACGGCACACTACCTTGCCGTCGACAATGCCTTCGGCCACCAGTTTCACAGCCTGCCAGTTGCGCTGGGTGTAACTGAGGTTGCGGGCCTGCCAGAAGTTCCAGAAGCCCTTGAAGACAACGGGGGCGTTGGGCACGCCCTCCGGGTTGTGGACAACAGGTAGGGTCTCGACGGCAAAACCGTTGAGCGCTGTCAGGCGTACACTGTCGCAGTTGCTGAAGATGGTCACATCGGCAGGCGACGACTGCGTCATCTCGTGGGCGATGAAGAGGCTGGGGTTGGTAGGTGTGGTAGGTTTTGTAGGTTTTGTGGATTGTAGTCGGATGGCTTCGGCAGCATATTTCTTCTGGCGGAAGGCGTCGTAGAGTCCGCCCAGGTAGGCATCAGGATGGTAGCCGCGTTGGTGGTCGAAGGGATGCCACTGGCATCCGCCAATGAACTGGCGCTGCCCACGGAACATCATGCCGTAGGTGTCGACCAGCGACAAGGCCTGTGTAAGCTGTGCATGCTCACCCCAGCCACGGGCGGCACGGTTCAAGGCATTGTGGGCATACCAGTCGTCGACATACTCACCCCACTCACGGGTGAAAATGCATTTGTCTATGTCGTCGTACTTGCCGTTGGCTATGTTGTCTGCCCAGTCGTAGAGCACATCGTAGTTGTCCTTCACTCCTTCGGAATTGAGGTCGGCGGCAGCCACGGGACGTCCGGGCCAGGGAAATTCCTCGCGTGTAATCTGCAGGGCTTGGAGGGCGAATTCCTCAGGATAGCGGGTCTCATTGAGAATGGGTTCCCACATAAGCACACAGGCGTGGTTGCGGTCGCGGCGGATGATGTCACGCGTATTCTGGTGAACCATCTCACCCCACTTCGGATCCTTGTTCCAGTATTGCCAGCCAGGTGTGGGAACAATGACGTAAAGTCCCAGCTCGTCGCAGGCATCCATGAACGAGGGGTCCTGTGGGTAGTGGGCGGCGCGGACAATGGTGTAGCCCACATCCTTCAGTCGCTTGGCGTCGCGCCACTGCTGACTGTTGGGCAGGGCATTGCCCACGTAGGCAAAATCTTGGTGGCGGTTGGCGCCGACAAGCTGATGATAAGGCTTGCCGTTGAGCCAGAAGCCGTCCTTGCCACGGAACTCAGCCTTGCGGATGCCCATGCGCACGATGCCGCCGTCGACGGATTTCTTTCCGTCCATCACCTGAATCTCTACGGTGTAGAGGTATGGGTCTTCGGGACTCCAAAGGTGAGGGCTATTAAGTGAAGTGTGAAGCTTGAAGAGGGTATGGTTTGACAGTGCTTTGGATTGCTTTAAGATTTTGATGAGCTTATCATTGGCGTCCATGATACGGGCAACGACGGTTGCACGTCCCTGTCCCTCTATCTCGATGTCAAGAAACACATCGGCAGACTTGTTGGAGATTCTGTCGTAATGCAGAAAGACGCCGCCGCCGGCCACCTGTCCGCGCTCTATGGCATCGGTGATGGCGATGGGCGACTTGCCTATGAGCCATACGTCGCGGTACATGCCGCCATGATATGCAAAGTCTAACTGCGACTGCTTCTTGCCTGGGGGGTAGCTCTTGTCGTCGCTGTTGTCGGCCTTCACGGCGATGACGCACTTGTCGCCAGCCTTGACGCCCTGGGCAGAGAGGTCGATGGTTATGGGCAGGTAGCCGCCAAAGTGCTCCTTGACAAGACGGCCGTTGACATACACCCACTGCTTGCCCATGATGGCCTCGAAGTGGACGAGGGCCTGCTTGCCTGCCATGTCGTTGGGCATGGTGAAGTGCTTGCGGTACCAGCATACTCCTTGGTAGTTGCGCCCGCCGCTGGCCTCTGCAGGCACCAACTGTACGGTGTGGGGCGCGCATACGGTTTCCCACTCGCTATCGTCGAAGGCCATAGCCCCGGCACCCTCGGCATCACCCAGCAGGAACCTCCAGCCCTCGTTGAAGTTATACACCACCCGTCCGCTACCCTCCAAGGGGAATAGTCCGGCAACGGAAGTTAGCTGTGCCAGTGCGCTTGCCGACATCAATAGAAACGCTGCTAACAGGTTCTTCCTCATCTCTCTGGTCTATGGAATTAGTTCAACGTGTTTGATGCGCTGACGGCGCCAGGTGTAGACCACATGGATATGGCCGTCGCGACTTTGTATGATAGATGGGTATGAATACTGCATGATGGGCGAGTCTTCGAGCGTGATCCAATGGTTCCAGTGCATGCCGTCGGTGCTGCGGAGAATGGAGAGCGGCGTACGGGCACCCTTCTCCTTGGTCGGCTCGATGGGCCAGTCGTTGCAGATCATGGCATAGGAACCATCCAGCAGAGTCACGGCATCGATGCCGCTGTTGTTGTTGGGAGTGTCTATGAACTGCAGCTTGCTCCACGTCTCGCCGTTGTCGCTCGAGAAGGTGACGCCGATATGGCGGCTGCGGGTACGGCAGAGGGCTTCAAGCCTACCGTCGGGCAACAGAATGATGCTTGGCTGGATGGCCTTCACTCCCTTGTCTGCCTCGACGAATGCCGTGCGTCGCCACGTCTTGCCCATGTCGTCGGAGAGTTCGAAGTATAGCTTCCAGCCGTCGCGTTCGTCGCTGGTAGGCGAGATGAGGCGACCATCTTTAAGTATGGGCTTGTTCTTGATAGGACCATAGATGCCCTCTGGCAGCCGTTGGCGACGGCTCCACGTCTTGCCGCCGTCGTTCGAGACGACGCGCCAGCCCTGCCAGCTCTGTATGTTGAAGCCAATCTTGAAATAGAGCTGCAGCTGGCCTGAGGGAGTCTCGAACAGCACGGGGTTCCAGCAGGCTTCACGATAATTCTCGCCAATGGCGGCCTCGCCACGGTTGCCCGTCCATTCGGGCAACGGCATGAACCTTCCACCAAAGGCTGGCTTCTGTTCCGTGGTGACAAGGCTGACAGCTGTAGAAGAGTCTGGCTTGAGGGGCTGCAACTCCACACCGTCGGCCACCATCATAGGTTTTGTCCAGTCCTTGGCTCCCTTGGGCTTGCGACTCACCCAGATGCAGACATCGGGGTTGCGCTCCTTGGTGCCGCCGAACCAGGTGGCTACGAGGTCGCCCTTCTTAGTCTCAACGATACTGGCGGAGTGGCATGAGGGGAAGTCGGCCTGCTTATAGAGGAACTCGTCGCAGACCACCTGCCGTCCGCGCTGGGGAAGGTCACGCTCCAAGTCGTAGGAGCCGGAGCCGAGCTGTACAATCTCATTGCCAGGCAGAAGAAGCGTCGCCTTGGTGTTGGCGGGAATCTCCACGTGCCAGTAGAGGTGTCCGTGCTCCTTCTTCCACCGGCTCACTATCTTGCCGTAGATGGAGTTGTAGGTGGCATCGATGTCGTCAATCTCGTCGACGGTAAAGTCGGGTTTCATGGCTATGTGCTTGAAGCCGACATCGGCCGCCCCGATGCCTGCAACGTCCTCGTAAAGCCACGACAACAGGTCGCCGAGTAGCATCACGTGGTTGCCGCTGTTCATCTTTGGCGAGGCGGTGTCGCCGTTCCACAGCTCCCAGATGGTGGTGGCGCCGTGCTCGGCCATGTATCCCCACGAGGGGTACTTCTTGTTGGTGGCGAGAAGCCAGGCCAGGTCAGTGCGTCCCATGGAGCTGAGAGCGTGCATCAGCCAGCCTGTGCCGATGACGCCTGTGGTGATGGTGCCGAGGTTCTGGTTGGTGATGGCCTTCACAATCTGCTTCTCCACCTGCTTGCTTACGTATGGGTCGTCAATCATGCCGAAGTAATAAGGCAGCACATTGGCCGTGACGGTGTTGTTGCCGTAGAAGGTGCTGTCGGGGTAGAGAATATGTCCGGGCACCGTTGCGGTCTTTTTCTTCACGGTAAGATACTTGCGGTTGAAGGCCTGCTTCGTCTCTGCTGCCTCTTGCTCGAACCATGAAGCGTCGGCATCTAATTTCTGCATTCTTGCATAGCCTGCCATCATGCGGCAGATGTAGAAATAGTAGGCAGTGGATATTAGTGTAACGTCGGTCTTGCGTGCAGGGTCTTCGCTGTGGATTAGGTCCTCGCGCTCAGGGGGTACGCACCAGTCGCCGTATTTGCCGCAACGGATTAGATCGTCCTTCTGGTACTGCGTTTTCAGGTGCTCTATCCAGCGCTTCACATTGGGATAGAACTTCCTGAGGGGCGCATCGTCGCCATAATGGCCAATGAGCATCGAGAGCGTCATGGGCAGGGCTGCCGCCCAGGTCAGGTCGTCGCTGTAGTAGTTCCAGAAGGCAGGTGCCACATCGGGTATGCAGCCGTCTTCGCGCTGCGCCTCGGTGATGTCGCGTGCCCACTTGGCGTAGAGGTTGTGGTTGTCGAAGAGAAAGGCTTCGCCGAAGCATCCTCGTGTACGGTCGCCTAACCAGGGTTGGCGCTCGTCGCGCTGCGGGCAGTCTACGGGCATTCCCTTGTAGTTGCCGAGAATGCCCCAGTAGGCGTTCTGGTACACCTTATTCAATATGGTGTCGTTAGAGACGAAGTGTCCCGTCTCTTCCATGGCATCGCTGATGACCTCGCCGATGAAGTCTTCGGCAGTGGCTTTCGGCAGACCCGAAACCTCTGCATAGCGGAAACCGTGATATACGAAGGTGGGATGCCACCAGCGCCCCTGCTCCCGACCGTTGGCATAGTAACGGTCGGTGCTCTGGGCGTGACGCAGGTTTTCCACCCAGATGTTGCCCTCGGCGTCGAGCTTTTCGGCAAAGCGGATGACCACGGAATCGCCCTTGACGAGTGCGTTCATGCGGACTTTCAACCATCCCGCCATGTTCTGCCCCATATCTACCACAATCTTGCCGTTGTTGGTGGTGACGCTCTTGGGCTTCAGTTGCCTTACCACCTGCATGCTCTCCGACATGGCACCGCGCAGGGTGCCATATGGGATGGCCGTGCGCTCGGCCTGCTGCCACTTGGAATCGTCGAAGCCAGCCTTTGTCCAGTCAGCAAACTCCTTGCCGGCATCGTAGGTCTCACCGTCGTATTCGTTGTTTGAGCGGATGGCGCCATCGAGACAAATCTTCCATTTCTCGTCGGTGCTGATGGTCTTACGGCTACCGTCGGCAAACTCTACAATAAGGTTCAGGCGGAGCGTGGGATAGCCGAACCTGGTAATCTTATAGGGCTTCTTGTCCTGCTGCATGGTGAAGTAGCGGCCATTGCCAAGGACGACGCCGATGGCATTCTTTTGTTCCAAAAGACTCGTCACGTCGAAGGCATTGTAGAGCACCGTACGGCGATAGTCCGTAGGCGCAGGGGCAAGCACTTGACTACCCACGCGTCTGCCGTTGATGAAGGCTTCGTACATGCCTAAGCCACAGATATATAGTGTGGCTTGCTTTACTTCTTTGTTGAAGTCAAATTCCTTGCGCAGATAGCGTGCCGACAAGCGGCTGTGCTCTGTAATCTCATCCCATGGCATCTTGTGGTCCCAGCCTATCCAGCGCCCGCTCCAGTTGCTCTCCGTGAGCAGTCCCACGTTCCACATGGCCACCTCGCTCCAGTCGCTGTCGCCTTGGGTGGTCTTGACCTTCACGCGCCAGTAGCAGCGGGTGTTGCTTCTCAGGGGCTTGCCCTTATAGGTTATCCATTGCGAGCGGTCGTCGTCGATGGTCACATCCCAAAGGTCACCCTCTAAAGCCTCAGCCTTCTCGCGTGTCGAGGCAACGATGATGCGGCAGCTGTTCTGATACACGTCCCGTTCCGTAGATTCCAAGCGCCAGCCTAAGCGTGGGGTAGGTGTGTCGAGACTCAAGGGATTAACAAGCCGTTCTGCCCTGAGGTCAGTGACGCTGACGGAAGGATTCTTTTGTTTTTTCGTTGCCGTAGCCGTGAGCGGCAGCATCGCCAATAATAGGATGAGGAGTTTCTTCATATCTTCTATTTCTTATGGATTTCATATTCACAGCCAGCCCTCGTGCGTAGTTCGTAGAGCCAAGTCTTCTTTAGTGCGGGATTTGCTGTTGTGTCCTTGACGGGCTTCAGTCCCTTGCCCTTGAGGGGAACGAGTGAGCGCAGCCGGCAGGCACCACCGTTGCCAGCACGTATGACAGCCTTCGAGAGCTGTCCCTTCTTCCATGTCATGTCAACCTCGAAGCCCCCTCGGGCCTTGATGCCTTCCACGTAGCCCTCTTCCCATACGTTGGGCAGGGCGGGCAACAGGTAGATGAATCCGTCGTGACTCTGCAGGAGCATCTCCGCAACGCCTGCCGTACAGCCGAAGTTGCCGTCGATCTGGAATGGAGGATGGGCGTCAAACATGTTGGGATAGGTGCCGCCCCGCTGCTTTACCGTGCCGAAGATGAGGAAGGTGTCGGCAGTGAGCGTCAGTTGGTCCTGTATGAGTTTGTAGGCATGGTTGCCGTCAAAGAGACGTGCCCAGCAGCAAACCTTCCATCCCATGCTCCAGCCCGTTGACACATCGCCCCGCGCCTGTAACGAGGTCTTAGCAGCCTGCCAGAGGCCGGGGGTGCGGTAGGGGGAAATCTGGTTGCTGGGGTAGAGGCCGTAGAGGTGTGAGAAGTGCCGGTGGTTGTCGTTGGGGTCGTCAAGGTCGTCGAGCCACTCCTGCAGCTGTCCCCATCTGCCTGTCTGCATCGGAGGTATGTTTGGTAATTGACTGTTGAGAATTGCCGATTGCCGATAGTCCTGCCCCAGAATCTTTGCAGCTTCAATGACATTCGAGTAGAGTTCGGTAAGTATTTGGTTGTCCATTGTCACACCGGCATCGAGGGCCGTAGGGCGTCCCTTGCCTCCGTGCTCCGGCGACTCTCCGGGGCATACCACGAGGTATCCTTTCGTGGGATGTTTCACGAGCGTCTGACTATAGAACGTGGCGGCATCGAGCATGATGGGGAAAGCTTCACGCAGGAAAGCCTTGTCGCCAGTGAAGAGAAAATGCTCCCACAGGTGGCGGCAGAGCCAGGCAGACCCCATGGGCCAGAGTCCCGTCTGTGCATGGTCCACAGGTCCTGTTATGCGCCACTGGTCGGTGTTGTGATGCAGCACCCAGCCGTCAGCGCCATACATGTCACGTGCAGTCTCACGGCCTGTCTCGGCCACCTCGCGGATGAGCTTGAACAGCGGTTTGTTCATCTCTGTGAGGTTGCAGACCTCCGACGGCCAGTAGTTCATCTCAAGGTTGATGTTCGTGGTATATTTCGAGTCCCACGACGGCTGTAGCTTGTCGTTCCAGATACCCTGGAGGTTGGCGGGGTTCATGTTGTCGGGCTGCGACGAGGAGATGAGCAGGTAGCGCCCGAACTGGAAATAGGTGGCTACGAGATGGTTGTCGGCCTTAGCCCCCTCCCGACCTCCCCCTGTAGGGGAGGCGAATTGTTCAATGCGTTTATTTGTTGGGAGATTGGGATAATGGTCTTTGCCTAAGTAGAGTTTCACCCGACGGTAGTAGTCGTGATAGGTCTTCTCGTGCAGCGTCTTAAGAGTCTGGTAGCCAAGGCTCATGGCGCTGTGCAACCGCTCCTTGGACTGTGCCACCTCGTCGCCGTTGATGTCCTTGTAACTCCTGACATTTGTGCCGATGGTGAGGAAGAGTGTTGCCTCGTCGGCATGTTTCACGCTGATTACACCGTCGTTGCAAGTTGTTTTCCCGCCAACGGCCCTTATGGCCATCCTCCCTTGGAATCGCACTTTGCCCTTCAGACTCTCATGCTTCGAGGAAACGCCGTGTAAGACAGCCTCTTGCCCTTCGCTGCTTATGAGCACGTTGTCATGTGGCGAAGTCATGTTGGCTGTAAAGGTAATC
The DNA here is from genome assembly GCA_017449025.1 of Prevotella sp. GTDB lineage: Bacteria > Bacteroidota > Bacteroidia > Bacteroidales > Bacteroidaceae > Prevotella. The sequence goes on from JAFSKJ010000039.1 coordinate 8,439, forward strand.
TTGCCCTTTTCTGTCGCTGTCAGCCGGATGGCAATGACGGGGTGCCCTCCCAAGGGCGTGATTACCTCCCGCTCATAGCCCACACCGTCTGCCTTGTATCTGACAATGATTCTCCCGTTGTCCAAGTCTAACCATCGCTCGTAATCGCTGTATGCGGCGTGTCCTGGCATCGAGATATATAAGTCGCCGAAGGGCTGATAGGGCATTCCCATGTTCTTTCCAGCTCCCACAGGCATTACTTTCTCGTTGGCCAGTGTCTCGGCCTCCTTGTACTTACCATCGAAAATGAGTTGGCGCACCTGTGGCAGATACGTCTTGGCCTCAGGGTTCAGCACCTGGTTCGGCTGTCCTGCCCAGATGGTTTCCTCGTTTAGCTGAATGTGTTCGGCAGCAGGTATGCCGAAGACCATGCCGCCTATGATGCCGTTGCCTACTGGCAGGGCCTGCGTCCATGTCTTCGCAGGCTTGTCGTACCAAAGCCTGTAGTCTTGGGCAAGCGCAGCTGTGCTGCAGAATGATAAATAACAAATGAGAAGTGAGATAAGCTTCTTCATGGGTTTACGGCAGTTTGGTTTGCATCACTTCCTCTGGTTCTATGGTGACCTTGTTCTCGTCCACCATGCTCCGGTCAAGCCCAAAAACATCGGCAAAGAAGTCATAGACGGCCTGACGCTTGTTAGGGCCGAAGTCGTGACGCTCATCAGGCAGATGGATGTTGCGGACGTTGTCCTTGGCATCGTAGAAGCCGAAGATTCGCTGGATGAACGGGTATTCGAGTGTGGGGTTTGACGATGTCCAGTCGCCGCCGTCGCTCACCAGTAGCAGCGGCTTGGGGGCTATGATGGCAGCCAGTTCCGCCTCGCAGGTGCCTCCTCCAGCCAATTGTACCGGCATGCCGCTCTCACAGGGGCATCCACCGTCGAAATGCGAGGCCACGTGTACCACAGGGGCGGAGACGGTGACACGGTTGTCGAGCAGTGCCAGCAGCACGGTATGCGTACCTCCGCCACTGCCCCCGTTGGCTGCCACCCGCGTGTGGTCTATGTCCTTGCGGTTGGTCAGCATATAGTCGAGCAGCTTAAGGCCACAGGCGGCCTGGAAGATATGGGCACGGGCGGTATTATGGTTGCCCACCTCTGCTGCCGACTGACTGTAGCCGTAGAGGTCGAAGTCAACGCAGACGGCTCCCATCCTTGCCAGTGTGGCGAGACGTTGCTGCTCATCGTCGCGATAGCGTGAGGGCCAGTGGCCGTCGGGACAGACTATGAGGGGCTTCTTGCCTTTTTTCAGCGATGTGTAGATGGTGCCGAAGATGTGTTGTCCCGGGGTTAGTTCGATGCAGATGTTCTGAGTGGTATAGCCGTCGTGCTTGCGTATCTTTGAGAGAATGGGCTTGGCATCCTTCACACAGGAGTCGAGGAAGGCGTCAATCTTCAGGCGCTCGCGTACCTCTTTTATTAATATGGCGCGCCGCTGTTCCCACTCCTGGGCATTGTGGTACTTGGCAGCGAGGTGGTCGAGCATCTGCCGCCCCTCGTCCTCATGGCGGCGGGGGTATTCGTAGAGCTTTATCTTATAGCTGTTGCCGCTCTGTTTCCACCAGTTCCAGTCGAAGTGCTTGCAGATGTTGTCGAGTGTCTGTTCCAAAGAGTAGGGGCGGATGCGGAAGTCGGCGTAGGTCAGCATGACGCCTGCCGTGTCCACATTGCTGTCGAACCTGAATTTCACGTTAAACCGCTTGGCAACGTCTTTCATCACCTCGCTTACTGGTCTGCTATACTGCGTTTCAAAGGTCTGTGCTGAGGCTCCAAACGCTAAGAGCATCAGGGCTGTAGTGAATGTCTTTCTCATTTGTATGTCAGTTTTCCTATGTCTTTTCTGTTAGCTACTGCCTTGCCGTCTACCATCAGTGTTAGTCCTGTGCCTTGGTGATAGCGCTGGCCGTCCTTGTCCCAGACTATGGTGAGCACATGGCCGCGATAGCTTACGCCGTCGAGACAGAAGTAGTCCCACTGGTCCTGGGGCACAAGGGGATTTACGGTGATGCTGCCGTCGGTCTGTGGACGAAGGCCGCAGATGCCGGTGATGATGAGGTCGTTGAAGGTGGAGTGGTTGTAGTAGCGGCTGCGCTCACGGTCGCCCATCAGCCAGGCGCCGTTGGTCTCGTCGAGATATTCTCCTATGTAGGGTCTCCCGCGGTGGTGCTGGCTCTCTACGTAGAGTGCCATTTGGCGGAAGAAGAGCTTATTGGCCTCATGGGGCTTATTTACCCTATTGGTCCAGTTGGCCAGTGCGGTGAGTGTCTGTGAGGTGGCAAAAGGCCAGATGGCACCATCCCACTCGCACTTGCCTACGCCGTGGCTTCGGAACTGCGGGTGGCGGCGTTCGGCGGTGGTCAGCCCATAGGGGGCGGAGAATCCCTGCTCGTCGGTGAGTTGCTGCCATGCCACGTCGTACTTGGAGTCTACTTCTGGCAGGTCGAAGTACCAGGGGGTATAGCCGATGGCCTCGCGGACGTTGGCCGATGAGTCGCCACGAAGGGTTTCAAAGAACTGCTGATCCTCGTTCCAAAGCCTGTTCACAATAAGGTTGCGCAATGTGTCGGCCTTCGCTGTGTAGAGGCGGGCTTTGTCGGCTTCGCCTGTTAGGCGGTTCATCCAGGCAAGGGCCTTGGCGTTGCCATGCATGTAGCTGTTGATGGTGGGGCGGGCATACTGCTTCTTGCGTCCGCCGCTGATGCTCTCCTCCATTCCGTCCTGCACGTCCCCTTGCCAGTAGAGGCCCGATGGCAAGCGGTTCGTGCTCTCCCAGCGGGCATACTCCTCTTCGAGGCGGGGCTTCAGCGAAAGCACAAAGGCCGTGTCGCCCTGAACCTTCCACATCTGCTTTATGGCGTAGGGGTTCCACGACGAGAACTTGTTCATCTTAGTCATGGCCTTACCGTCGTTGCCGAAGTACCACGTGCGGAGAATCTGGTGCAGATAGGTGGTGTCGCGTAGCCACCGGCTCTCCATGATATGGTGGCCGATGGCGCAGGCAATAAGGTTGTAGCGGTCGGCATACGAACGGTCGACAAGGAACTCCGTCATGCCGTAGCCCACAGGCGTGCGCTTGATGTGCTTGCGCAGTGTCCACCAGCGGTAATAGTACATCTCGCGGAAGTTCTCCTGCTGACAGTCGAACAATGGTATGTTCCGGCGCATCCATTCAGAGGCTTCGGCATTGGGGATGGTGGTTACAATGTTTTCGTCCTCCATCGTGTTGAAGTACTCGGCATAGTGGGCGTAGTCGTCGTAACGGAGCACGGCTGTGATGCTGCCGTCAGCAGGACGGGAGATGACATTGGCAATGCGGAAAACCGCTGCCTTGTCTATATCGTCTGCTCGGGGCATGTCATAGTCTTGGTCGGCAGGTGTGTTGATGTCGGGCTTGTCGAAGAGAGGCCCTGTACGGAACACCATGCGGCTGATGCTCTCCACTGGTGTGTCAAACTGGCGCTCGCAGGCTTTCTTGCCGTTGAGATAAAAGACAGCACGATGGAGCGATGCGGAAAGAACGGCGCGGATATGATAAATCGCTCCTGGCTCATAGCTTTTAAGCAAAGTGCCATATCTGGCTCCACCTTTTACACGGATGGCTCCTGTGGAGTCTGCCACGATACGTGAACATACGTTACCGCCATCGTCGGCAAATTCAATGTCCAGCTCACCACAGTCCTTCTGCTCGGTAATAAGGTCAAACTCCACCTCGAGCTCTTTGGTGTTTGGGATTATGCGCTCTGCCTTGGCATAGTCGTAAGGATCGGCATCCCGTAGGCTGAGCCACCCATCCTCCAATGAAACAGGACAGAGCTGTGGCATGTAGAGGTTCCAGTCGGTCAGGTCCTGCAGGCGCGCGTTCTTGGCGAAGGGCTTGGCATGGGTGGTGGCGTTAAGCCTTACAGGCACAGGGATGCGGCTTACCCACATGTCTTCTTTATTGTTGGAATAGGTAACCCATAAGTTACTGTCAGCAGGAATGCCGTTCCCCTCCTGTATGCCTCTCACATATTGCGGGCCGTAGCTCTTGTACTGTCCGCCATGCCGCAGGGGCGTTACTTCGCCGTTTACCAGCGAGAGTGTGGTGTACTCCAGTCCGTCCGGGCTAAGGCTGATGGCTAACGGCCATCTATACTCTGCAGGGTTGTAGACCGTGGCATAGGTGCCGTCGCTGAGGCGCTGCCCCCATATCTTTGCATTGCTGTTGACAAAGCCCGGCGCACGGTCACAGCCCAGCTTGTTTACGGCGGGAAGGGTGACGAGGCGCCACGTGTTGCCTCCGTCAGCCGAAATACTCGTCACGGCATGTTTCCACAGTGCCACCTTCCTGCCGTCGGGCAGTGAGTAGCCGCAGAAAGCCTTGTAGGCTTTGTCCAAGGGGATGAGCTTGTCGCCGCGGTCTGCTTCTTCCACCCATTGCATCCTTTGCATGGGGTCGGCAAGCATGGCATCGACAGCCTTGACGAAGGCTTTGTCGCCCGAGCGCTTGTAATACGGGAAAACAGTATTGCGCTCGGAGAAGCCGTGGTTGTAATAGACAAAGTAGATGGGGCCGAAGCTGCCGTCTTTCTTCACTTCTCTCACCACGCGGCCAATGCCATTGCCATCGTTGGGGTCGTCTTTCATGGTCAGGCAGATGCCGTAGTTGCCAGTGGCTATGAGCTTGCCGTTGGGGGCTGCATACCAGCCTGTGCGCTGGTGCATGACGGCCTTCAGGTTGTGGGCGGCAGGCAGGTCCTTTCCTTCTTTCATCCAGCCTTCAGGCACGGGGTACTCGGGGAAAAGCTCCACCGGCTGCGTCCATGTGTAGCCGTCGTCCGAGGTCTGCATCATCGTCTTGCCCGGTGCCTCGTGCTCATGGCGCGGGTCGGTCAGGTAGTGCATGTAGAACTTACCGTTCCAATAGGCCATCATCGGCTGGTGATTATACGTCCAGGGCTTCCCGCCGCGCATGGTCTGAATGGAGTGCACCCCAACCACAGGCTTCAGTCCGCCGTCGTGGCGTTCAGGGCGGGCAATGGTCTTGCCGGAGTAATGCACCACGTCGCGGTTGTACTTGATGAGACCTTCCACAAGTTTTTCATCGGCCATGAACACCGTGCCGTGCTTATGGCCCACGGGGAAACTTACTGCTCCCGTCTGGTCCTGGAATGTCTTGAAGTCCTTTGTGCGGTGGGCACCATAGATTTTGTGGCGGTAGGAGTCGTAATATATGTAATGCCAGTCGCCTACCTTAGCCGTCGAGGGACCTTCGGTGAAGCTCTCGGTGAATGGCTCGGAAGCAGCGCTCCACGGGCCGTACGGCGACTGTGCGAAGGCCACCTTTATATTGCGCATGGGGCGGGTGTTGTCCTTCACCACCATCACATAGTCGTTCTTGTCGCGCTTCACAAGGGTGGCGTCGATGGCCGAGAACCCCGGGTCGTAGAAAAGGCGCGGCTTTGAGAATGTCTTGAAGTCTTTCGTTGTCAGGTAGTAGAGCCGGTGATTGTTCTTGTGGTCTTCCTGGCCGTCGGGGAAACGCCCTGGCACGCACGATGCCCATATCACCAGGAACTGCCGCTTCACATCGTCGTAGAACAGCTCCGGTGCCCACGTGTTTACCGTAGTTGTGTCCATGCCCGTGGGTATAAACCGCTGCTGCGCCCAGTGGATAAGATCCTTTGAATACGAATAGCCGAAGCCTTGGTCTCCGCGCCATGAGCTGGTCCATACCAAGTGGAACATCCCGTCAGGCCCGGCCACAATGGATGGGTCGCGCATCACTCTCTGCGCACCTACCTCTGGACGGAGAAACACGCCTTGGATGGAGTCCCATCTTATGCCGTCGTGGCTGTAGATGAAACGCAGACCCTCGGTGGCCGGCTCATGGAAAGACGTAGAAACATAGACATCCTTTGCGCTTACTCCCATTACAGAGAAGAGGGCTACAGCGAGGCAGACTAAAGGGTGGGGTGTAATCCAACTTCTTTTTTTTCTCATTCCATTGTGTTAGTTCTAAGTATTGTTTGTTTCCACATGCAAAGGTAATAATTATTTTTGCCTTTCGCTTTTTTTTTCTCCAAAAATTTGCTCAGAACGAAAAATCTTCATAAAAAATGGCGTGAAACATGCCTCATCCGTAGAGTGGCACTTTACGACTGTAAAGTGGCACTTAATTTCAAAAAAGTGCCACTTTAGCTCCGTAAAGTGCCACTCTGCGGATGAGGCCTCAATATTTAATGATTATCCGCAATCGTACCACCAAAGCCCCAAAGGGGCAACAGACTACAGGCAGGGGTGCAACCCCTGTAAACGGAAGCGTATACATTAGCCCTGAAAGGGCGGCAGGATTCTTCTGTCACCCCTTTGGGGTTGCTTCCGCGCCGCTGACTTGCAGGGGTTGCACCCCTGCCTGTGGTCTTATCAGCCCTTCGGGCTTTGGTGGTATCTTTGCGGATAATCATTATATTTTTTTTGAAGTTTTACGACGTGTTGAATAAAAAACAATAAAACTGTTGTCTGTTTGGAAAAAAATGACTAACTTTGTGGCCATATTATAAATGTATGGATAGCAAGAACACTTCCAAAAGGAACGGGTTGGAGCGGTTCTGGCACTTCTTTGACCGATGGTCGAAGTGTTGCGTTGCAATCTTGAAGAACCATTCCAGTCTGACCGTTATCATTGCTGCAGCGATTTTGCTGCAGACGATATCTGCTGTGCAGTATTATTTCACGCGCAACCTTTTGGCTGATGAACTGGAAAAACGTGCGGAGTCGGAAATGACATCGAAAGCCATCATAGCGAAGAACGCACTGAACATGGCTGAGAACACGCTTAATGGCCATCTGTGGGACATGGTACGCAACATAGCCTATCCCGACTCGATGTATAGGGTGGCGGAATGGTTGCTCAGGTCGCATCCGAACCTGCTGGGTTGTGGCATTGCGTTCGCGCCGGACTTCTACCCAGAAAAGGGAAGACTCTTTGAACCTTACGTCTATCGGCAGATGGGAAGTCTGGGTAAGGAAGAGTTCCTGAAGAAGCAGATTGCAGGGCATGGCCATGACTATACGCAGATGGGGTTCTACAAAGCGGCGACGAGACGTAACACGACCTTCTGGAGTTCTCCTTATTATAGCGATATTACTAATAGCCACATTGTCACCTTTTGCAGACCTGTTCATAATGAAAAGAAAGACATCGTCGCCGTCTTTGGCCTTGACATTGACGTGAAATGGTTGGGCGACACGTTAAACTACCGTCATATTTATCCATCGTCATACAATTTCATACTGACGGAAACGGGTCAACTGATAGCTGGTCCACAACACGAGAGCGACAAGAAAAGGCAGGAGTTGGAGTATATCATCAGACTGATAAACGACAGTACGGTGCAGAAGTCGCTCAGCAACAGCGGCAGGAGCACCGTCTTCCCAATCGAAGACCCCGACGGCGACAAAGGACTGGTATTCTATGCCAATTTCAAGGGGAACCCCAAATGGCAGATTGGCTTGGTGTGCTACGACAAAGAGGTCTTCGCCAAGTTGAAAACAATGCGTCTAAACACAGGCATTCTCATGATTGTGGGTCTGCTGGTCCTGGGCTTAATAATCAGTCGCTTTGCTAAAAACGACCGCAAGTTGCATAAGGCAAATTTGGAGAAAGAGCGTATTGGCGGCGAGTTGCGCGTGGCCAGTCAGATACAGCAGAATATGCTGCCTCAGGAAGAGGTGACAGACGAGCGGCTGGAGGTGACTGGTTCGCTGGTGCCAGCCAAGGAAGTGGGCGGTGATTTGTACGACTATTTTATCCGCGACGAGAAACTGTTCTTCTGCATCGGCGATGTCAGCGGCAAGGGCGCCGCCTCGGCTATGATGATGGCGGTGGTGCAGACGAAGTTCCGCGATTTCTCGGCACACGAGAACAACCCTGCCCGCATCATGCAGAACATCAACGTGGGCTGCTGTCAGAACAATAAAACCAATATGTTCGTGACACTATTCATCGGTGTGCTCGATTTGCCTACAGGACGTCTGCGCTACTGCGATGCTGGTCACGATGCACCATTCATCAATACTACTGCACTTGAGGTAAAACCGAACCTGCCTGTTGGCGTGTTCGATGACTTCACGTACGCTGTGCAGGAGACACAGATTGAGCCTAACAGCACCATCTTCCTTTATACCGACGGACTGACGGAGGCCAAGAACAATCAGCGTAAGCAATTTGGGTTAGAGCGTGTAGAGAATGTACTTGGTGCTTGCACAGGTCTGCAATCAAAGGACATTCTGGAAAAGATTACTGATGCTGTCCATGGATTCGTGAAGGATGCCGAGCAGAGTGACGACCTCACCATGATGGCTATTCGCTATACACCACAACAGTATGATTGCATACTGTCGGAAACGCTTGTCATCAAGAATAACGTCAAAGAGGTGACAAAGTTAAGCGAATTCATGAAGTCTGTCATAGATAAACTGGACATTGAGAAGTCTTTGGGCCGCCAGTTGCGATTGGCCGTCGAGGAGGCCGTGGTGAATGTGATTGACTATGCCTATCCCGTTGGACACGAGGGCGAGATAGAGGTCAGGATGATGTCTGATGGTAAAACGCTGAAGACCGTCATCATCGACTCTGGTGTGGCATTCGATCCCACGGTGAAGGAGAAGGCCGACACGACTCTGTCTGCTGAAGACCGCCAAATCGGCGGGTTGGGCATCCTGCTGGTTCGCGAAATAATGGACACCATCAATTATGAACGAATAGACAAACAGAACATATTATCATTAACAAAAAAGTACAATTGACTATGAACGCACAATTAGAGGTAATCGAGGGCAAGTATGTTGCCACGTTGGAAGGAGAAATGGACACCGCAGCAGCTACAGAGGCTGAGGAAGTTTTGAAACCTCTCTACAATTCTGACGGTAAGGACGTCATCATCGACTGTAACGGCTTGGAGTATATTGCCTCCAGTGGCCTGCGAATCCTGCTCGGTATCCTGAAAGCCGCCAAAGCCAGTGGTAGTAAGGTAACGCTGCGTGGTGTCAACGATGACATCAAGAATGTCTTTAAGTTGACAGGTTTTATCAGTATCTTCGAATTTGAATAAAAAACCAGTAGCAGGCTATACCCCAAACTATATATATGAAAACAACTGCACCATTATCAAAAGTACAATATGGTCTCTACGTGGAGTGTGTCGCTCATCAGGGAGAGGCTTGTTATAACATACCTTATCTTTACACGCTGGACGGCAGTCTGGACGGAGAAAGGCTTTGCCGGGCCATCGAGGCCGCAGTGACAATGCATCCCACGCTGTTTACACGCATCGAACAGAACGAGCAGGGCGATCCTGTGCAGGTAATCGATGATACGGAAAGGTTCGAACTCGTGGTTGAAACAGTAGCTGATATCGAGGCCGTGAAGGCACCATTCGTTCAGCCGTTCAACATCGTGGGCGACCGGCTGTTCCGCATCCGTCTGCTTAAGGACAAAGAGCATTTCTATTTGTTGCAAGACATCCACCATATTATTTGTGATGGTTCAGCTCGTCAAGTGCTGTTGGCAGATATTGAACAAGCCTATAACGGCCATCGCATAGCAGCAGAGGAAATGACGCTTGCCGACGTGGCTCAATCTGAAGAGAAACTGCGCGAGTCTCCAGCTTTTGAAGAAGACAAACAATGGTTTGCGAAGAATTTTGACTGCAGCGACACCTATTCGCCACTGTTACCTGATCTTGAAGACATGGAGCCTAAAGAGGGATTGCTGACTCGGATGATGAGTGTGGGCATCGATTCTGTCGAAGCCTTCTGCAAGAAGCATGGCATCTTCAGGAGTACCTTCTTCACAGCGGTGTACAGTTTCCTCCTGGCTAAATATAACAATGAGCAGGAGGTGTTGTTCAACACGATACATAATGGTCGCGCCGATAAGCGACTGGCACACACTGTGGCGATGTTGGTTAAGACACTACCCGTCTATGCAAAGTTTGACAATGACACGACCGTACTCGACTTCCTAAAGGCTGGGCAGAAGCAGATGAGCGATTGCCGTCAGCATGAAGTTTATGCCTATAGCGATATTATGACAGACTTAGGTCTGCAGACTGCAACAACATTCGCTTGGCACGGCACACTGTTTGCCAAAGAAGAATTCTGCCAAAAGCCTATACGCCAGCAGCGACTTAACAACAACACACGCGAATGTCCCCTTTACGTTAAAGCCTATATCAAGGAAGAACGGTTTTTCGTAGAGGCTGAATACGATGCCAACGAGTATAGTGAGGCACTCATTAGTCAGTTCTTAGAGAGTTATGAGGCTGTGGTAGAGGGATTCCTCACCAAGGAGTATCTTCGCGAGGTGGATATCACCACGATATTGCAAATTGAGACGCTCGACAGTTTCAATCAGACGGATGTGGAATATGACGACACGCAGACCATCGTCTCGCTGTTCCGCCGTCAGGCCAAGGATACACCACAGAACATTGCCGTGGTTTACAAAGACAAGCGATATACCTACGCCGAAGTCGATGAGATCAGTGACCGCATCGCTGGATACATCACAGCAAAAGGACTGGGCTTGGAGGATGTGGTTTCTGTACTGATTCCCCGTTGCGAGTGGATGGCCATTGCCTCATTAGGTGTGTTGAAGGCAGGCTGTGCCTATCAGCCACTTGACCCCACCTATCCGAAGGAGCGCCTGAACTTCATGATGCAGGATGCCGGTGCGAAGTTGCTGATTGCCGACGAGGAATTGCGCCCCATCGTAGATGAATACAAAGGCGAGGTGCTCTTAACGAATGAATTTCGAAATATCGAAATATCGGAATTTCGAAATGTCGAAATAGCTCCAAGCAGTCTCTTCATCCTCCTTTACACCTCAGGCTCAACGGGTGTACCCAAAGGCTGTCAGCTTACGCATGGTAACCTCGTGGCCTTCTGCCACTGGTACCAGCGCTATTACGACTTGAAGCCTGAACATAATGTGGCTGCTTACGCCAGCTATGGTTTCGATGCCTGCATGATGGACATGTATCCCGCTTTGACCTGCGGTGCTACGGTTCACATCGTTCCCGAAGAGATTCGTCTCGACCTCATTGCGCTGAACGACTATTTCAAGCGTGAACATATCACCCACTCGTTTATGACCACGCAGGTGGGCTACCAGTTTGCCACAAGCATCGAGAACCACTCGCTGAAGTGTCTCTCTACTGGTGGAGAGAAACTGGCCTCTCTGACTCCCCCGACAGGTTTCGACTTCTATAATGTGTATGGCCCGACAGAGTGTACCATTTTTACGACGACCTATTTGGTGGATAAGAAACTGAAGGAAATACCCATCGGCCAACCGCTCGACAATATGCGACTATACATCGTTGACCCGCAGGGGCACCGTCTGCCCGTTGGTGCTGCAGGAGAACTTTGGGTCAGCGGTCCGCAAGTAAGCCGCGGCTATCTGAACCGTCCGGAAAAAACAGCCGAGGTGTATATTGCTAATCCATTTGCAGATAACGAAAAATATGCTCGGGTTTATCGCACTGGCGACATCGTGCGCTACCTGCCCTCGGGCGATATCCAGTTTGTGGGGCGTCGTGACGGACAGGTGAAGATCCGCGGCTTCCGCATCGAACTGAAGGAGGTTGAGGCTGTGATTCGTGAGTTCCCCGGCATCAAGGACGCTACCGTGCAAGCCTTCGATGAGGAGGGAGGAAATGGAAAGTTCATCGCCGCATACATCGTTAGTGACACTACAATTGACATTGAGGCACTTAATAACTTCATCCTCGACCAGAAGCCGCCGTACATGGTGCCTGCTGTGACGATGCAGATTGATGCCATCCCTCTGAACCAGAACCAGAAGGTGAACAAGCGCGCACTACCGAAACCAGAAAAGAAGGCCGTAGTTGTTGAAGAATCTAATGTGCCTATGAACGTGTTGGAAGAGGAACTTCACGAGATAATAGCCGGCATCGTCAACAATACAGATTTTGGCATCACCACTGTTCTTGGCTATGCCGGCCTGACATCTATCTCAGCCATCAAGTTGGCAGTACAGGTGAACAAGCGCTACGGCGTGGCTCTGGACTCAAAGTCGCTAGTAAAGAGCGGTACGCTGCAAAGCATCGAGAACGAAATTCTGAGCTCAATGCTCAATGGACAATTACCTGCGCAAAAGGAGTCCGTAGACAAAAATGGTCAATGTTCAATGGTTAATGTTAATTGTCCATTGAGCTACGCTCAGACAGGTGTCTATTTCGAATGTCTGAAGAATCCCACTTCGACCGTCTATAATATTCCTTATCTGCTCAGCTATCCTGCAGGTATTGAAGCCGATAAACTGGCTGATACAGTCAAGAAGGTCGTGGAGGCTCATCCAGAACTGAGCATTCATTTCACTACTGAGGGTGACAGCATCGTTCAGACCTTAGCTGATAGTGTGCCTGTAGATGTTCCCATCACAGAAATGACAGATGAGGCATTGGCAAATTACAAGACTGAATTCGTCCGTCCATTCAATCTCCAGAAACCGCCGCTCTACCGCTTCGAAGTGGTCAAGACCGAGACCGGTGTTCATTTGCTGATGGATGTGCATCATTTGGTGTTCGACGGAGGTTCTGCCGACCTGTTTATTCGTCAGATTGGCAGTGTGCTCGATGGTTCCCCCATCGAGAATGAGACCTACACCTACCTCGACTTTGTCAGCGATCAGCAGAAGGCTGAGGGCAGCGACACCTTTAAAGCCGCCCAGCAGTTCTTTGCAAAGAAACTACAAACCTGCGAGGGGGCCAGCGAGATTCCAGCCGACCTTCCCAAAAGCGATAAACAGGGCTTCATCGGTGAGGCTGTCTGTCCTACTGATATGGATAAAGCGGCGGCCTTCTGCCGTCAGCAGGAAATCACCCCGGCACACCTTTATCTTGCTGCTGCCAGTTATGTTATCTCTCGCTATACCAACAACCGAGAAGTTTATCTCTCGACGATTAGCAGCGGCCGTTCGAACCTGAAGATTGCCGACACGATAGGTATGTTCGTAAACACCCTCGCCCTCGGTCTGAAGATCGATGATGTGACGGTCGCTGAATACCTGAAACAGGTCAGCAACACCTTCGACGAGACGCTGCGCCACGAGGACTATCCCTTCGCCCGCATTGCCGCTGACTATGGTTTCCATCCTGCCATCTCTTTCGCCTACCAGGTGGGTGTGCTGTCGCAGTACACCGTCGGCGGTCAGCCCATCCAGCAGGAACTGTTGGAGCTGAATGTACCGAAGTTCAAAATCAACATCAAGATTGAGCCGCGCGGCATTCTGGTGCAATACGACGATGCCGTCTATGTTGCTGCTACGGCCCAGGGGCTTGCCGACAGCATCGCCGCCACCGTCGAGCATATCATGGCACAGCCTGACGGCAAACTGCGTCAGCTGTCCATCGTCAGTGCTGCCCAGGAAGAGTCGCTGAATAGCATCCGTGTGACGGGCACTGGCGACGCTCCGTTCAAGCTGTTCTTCGAGAGCATTGTGCATCACGCCCAGACACAGCCCGACCGTATGGCCCTCATCGCCTGCGACGCTCAGTTCACCTATCGTGAGTTTGACCAGACCACCAACCGCATCGCCAACGCCCTGCGCCAGCGTGGTGTTCGTGAGGGCGACCGTGTGGCTATGCTGCTGCCGCGTACCAGTAGGCTTATCCTCTCGATGTTCGGTATTCAGAAGGCGGGTGCTGCCTATATCCCTTGCGATCCCGAATATCCGGAGGACCGCGTGAAACTGATTCTGGAGGACAGCGGTGCCAAGCTGATTATCACGCCCGAAGTGGCTGAGGAACTGTTGAAGTGTGAAGACACGACGCAGCCTCAAATAGCACTTACGCCTGATGACCTGTCCTACCTTATTTATACGAGCGGTTCCACAGGTCGTCCCAAGGGCGTGATGCTGCGCCATGAGGGTATGTGCAACTACGCCACGGCGCTGCCCGCCAATGTGGAGGCCTACGCCGTTGCCTATGCTGCCGAGAGCATCCTGGCCGTCACCACCATCTCGTTTGACGCCTCGCTCCATGAGATTGCCATCTCACTGTTCAACGGCCTCACCTTGGTACTGGCCAACGAGGAACAGACCAAAAACCCGCTCGATATGGCCGCACTCATCCGTGAACACCATATCGGCTACGTGTCGGCAACGCCTTCGCAGTGGCAGACGTGGATTTATAGCGACGAATTTGTCGAGGCCATCCGCACCGTACCCATCATCCGCTTCGGTGGTGAGAAACTGCCGGAGAGTCTGCTTCACCAGATGCAGCAACTCACGCCGTCGCGCATCCTGAACACCTACGGTCCCACGGAGACCACCGTCTCGTCGAACATCCAGGAACTGACCCACGCCGAGCGCGTCACCGTCGGTCGTCCGCAGCTTAATGTCAAGGAGTTCGTCGTTGACAGCGATGGCAACGAACTGCCTATCGGTGTCGTGGGCGAACTGTATATCGGCGGTCGCGGCGTCGGTCGGGGCTATAACAACCTCGACGATATGACCCGTGAACGCTTCATTGACTATCACGGCACCCGTATCTACAAGTCGGGCGACTATGCTAAGTGGGCACCTGACGGCGACGTCTTTATCCTCGGTCGTAAAGACCACCAAATCAAACTGCGCGGCCTGCGTATCGAACTTGGCGAGGTGGAGAATGTAACTGCCCGTGTGGAGGGCGTGAAGAACGTGGTCATTATGATTCGTCAGCTTTCCGGTAAGGAGCACCTCTGCGCCTACTTTACAGCCAACCGTCCCATAGACATCGCCGATATGAAGGCGGAAATCAGCAAGAGCCTCACGCAGTATATGGTGCCGACGGCCTACCTGCAATTAGAGAAGATGCCGATGACGCCCAACGGCAAGACGGACATTAAGGCTCTGCCTGAACCGCAATTGGCTATCAGTGGCGACTACGAAGCACCGGCCAACGATACCGAGCGGGCCTTCTGTGACATCTTTGCCGGCATCCTGCAAATGGAGAAGGTGGGTGCTACCGACAACTTCTTCGAACTCGGAGGAACGTCGCTCGTCGTCACTCGCGTTATCATCGAGGCCGACAAGGCTGGACTCCACATCTCCTACGGTGAGGTCTTTGCCAACCCGACCCCTCGCAAGCTCGCCGCCCTCATCACCGGCGCCACTGTTCCCGACGGTTCTCCGTCGGGCGAACCCGACCCCGTTGCCGACTTCGATTACACCGCCATCGACAACCTCTTACAGCGCAACACACTGGGCTTCTTCCGCGCAGGTGAGCTCCAACAATTAGGCAACGTATTGATTACAGGTGCTACAGGCTATCTGGGAATCCATATCTTGCATGAACTCATCAGCAGTGATGCGCAGAATATCTACTGTCTGGTACGTGGCAAGACGAAGGAGGCCGCAGAGAGCCGTCTTCGCACCCTGCTGTTCTACTATTTCTCGAAATCCTATAAGGAGCTGTTCGGACAGCGCCTGCACGTCGTCCTCGGTGATGTCACCCAAGAGTTCGCGGATGACGGTTTCCCCGTCATCAATACCGTCTTCAACTGCGCAGCCGTAGTAAAACACTTCTCCGAGGGTACAGAGATTGAAGATGTGAACATCGGTGGCGCTCAGCGTTGTGTGGATTTCTGCATCAAGACGGGTGCTAAACTCATCCATATCTCCACAGCAAGTACACGTGGTCTGTGGGCAGGTGAAATCAGAAATGACGTCTATACGGAACAGCGCCTATACATGGGTCAGTATCTGGGCAACCAGTACATCTATTCGAAGTATATGGCTGAGCGGCTCATCCTCGATGCCGTTGCGCTGCACGGACTGAGAGCGAAGATTATGCGTGTGGGTAACCTGGCAGCGCGCTCTACTGATGGCGAGTTCCAGGCCAACTTCTCCACCAACTCGTTCATGGGTCGCATCCGTATATATAACATGCTGGGATGCTGTCCATACGCTATGCGCAACAAGCGCGTGGAGTTCTCGCCCATCAACGAGGTGGCACATGCCATCTGTCTGCTGGCCACCACCCCGAAGGAGTGTACCGTGTTCCATCCTTACAACATCCACGGCCAGTTCCTTGGCGACGTGCTCTCGGGCCTGACTGCCGTCACGGGAGGCATCCGCTTTGTTGAACAAGAGGAGTTCCAGCAGGCTATGGACGAGGCCGGACAAGACCCGCAGAAAGCCAAGCAGATGGCTGCCTTGCTGGCCTATAAGGACATGGCTCACGGACAGAAGACTGCCGACGTGCAGCGCGACAACGACTACACCACACAAGTGCTCTACCGCCTCGGCTTCGCCTGGTCACCCACCTCTTGGGACTACGTCGAGCGCATGCTGACTGCTATCGGAGGCTTCGGATTCTTTGACTAATCAAAGTGTGGCGTTGCAATCTTTGAATAGTATTGCATTTAGGATATGAAAACATCCGCATCTTCGCCCGCTTTCGTAAGATTTAACGCCATCATCGCATCATCTTTGCGAAAAAAGTTGTACCTTTGCCCCCGGAAATAAATCATTAGGCAAGATGAGCAAGTACGAGATACCCTTCTTAACGGCATGCATTCAGGCCTTCGGACGACGCTTCTCCATGACGCGGCAGGCGGCGTTTCGCTATCTGCACGAGCACAAGGGACTGGCATTCCTGATTGAGTTCTACGACGTGGAACATCTGCAGTCGATGGACGAGACCATCGACGACCTGCTCATTGTATGTCAAAAGAATGGAGGGGCACTGGCATGACACTCTATCACGGCACTAACGCAGACATCGACGCGATAGACCTTAACCGAGGACTACGCCACAAGGACTTCGGCAAGGGTTTTTACCTGACGCCCGACAGGACGACCGCCATCCGCATGACGCAGAAGAAGGCGCGGCTCTTCGGAGGCACGGCCACGCTCATCACCTACGAGATGGACGACGCAGCCCTGCAGTCCGACCTGAAAGTGAAAATCTTCCCAGAGAAGGTCACCGTGGAATGGCTCGTCTTCGTGGATGCCAACCGCGACAGAAAGACCGTAGCACCCATTCACGACTATGACATCGTCATTGGCCCGATAGCCGACGACGGCGTTGTCCTCCAACTTACGAACTTCCGTGAAGGCATCTA
>JAFSKJ010000040.1 GCA_017449025.1 Prevotella sp.
AGCAACAACTAAAAAACTACGCGCAGCCGCTCCCCTCCCTTGTAGGGGAGGGGTTGGGGGTGGGGTCAGTATCTTCTTCGCTGTCAGGATGTTACAGACACCACCCCTGCCCCTCCCCTTGATGGGAGGGGAGTGGCTGCGCGTAGTTTTTTGCCGTCTTAATCATGGTTTTGACTTTTTAAAGTGGACTCATATATATTTGTTTGTGCCTACACTGCCTACATTATGCCTACACTGTTTATTATCCTGTAAACCAGAAATTTACATAATAGTGTAGGCAATGTAGGGAAAAAGTAAAATTATATTTATTTCTATAAAGTATCCATTCGAACTGTACGGTTGCCACGATGTATGACCGCGAAGCGGTCGCCGCTCAGTAACCGGGTGGTGCGAAGTACCCCCGGAGAAGAAGGTAAAAGGCGACATCGATCCCAAAGGGTCGCCCATTGGCGTAGTTGGGGCACTCTTTCAGAGTGCAATCCGCGGCGTTCTTTTTTCCGCAGGTTCTTCGGACACTACGGTTACTGAGCGGCGACCCCTTTGGGGTCATACTGAGGTCCAACCGTACAGCTCGTATCCATTTCTTTTACGGTAGTCTCTGGTTTTAGTAGGCAAGGTGCATAGACCCTTTCATGAAAATTTCGAATTTATTCGACCTGCGGTTGAAATTTTGCTGCGTATCGTAGCTGCGGAACGGCCTGAAATTTCAGGTCGTTTTCCACCGCACAGGTTGAAAAATACAAGGCCTCAATAGTAAAAATAGTGGAAAACTGTCACTTTTAATTTTTTTTAATTGTGCTGTTGTTGGTCGTTCAAATATAAATGCTTACCTTTGCCGCGGAATAATGTTGAAAGATTATCTATAGTTTTTTTGTCTTGGGAATTCCCAAGAGTGTTGTTAAATGTAAATCCTCCCAATTCCTGAGAAGGAAGTAAGAGAGCCCGAAAAAATTAACCATAAACCTTTGGCCGTGAGGTCCGAGGTTTTTTTTATTTATGGGAAGTCGATGCCAAGGCATCAGGTATTTCCGACCTGCGGTTGAAATTTTGTAGCGTATCGTAGCTGCGGAACGGACTGAAAGGCCAATAAGCACAGCACAAAAAGTTCAATAATGTCTCTTCTCTTTTGGTTATTCGAAGGTTTTTTATTACTTTTGTCGGCTGAAACCAAAAAGACAATACTTAGAACTATGAAGACAGACATACAGATTGCACGCGAATGCGAGCTGAAGCCAATAGGCGACATAGCCGCACAGTTGGGAATAGACCAGGAGAAGATAGAGCCTTACGGACGCTATATGGCCAAGGTGCCGCTGTCACTCATCAATGAGGACCACGTACGCGACAGCCGCCTAATACTGGTGACGGCCATCAGCCCCACGAAGGCCGGCATAGGCAAGACCACAGTAAGCATAGGACTGGCGCTGGGGTTGAACAAGATAGGGAAGAAGGCCACGGTGGCCTTGCGTGAACCGTCGCTGGGGCCTTGCTTCGGCATCAAGGGCGGAGCTGCCGGTGGCGGCTATGCCCAGGTGCTCCCTATGGAGAAGATCAACCTGCACTTTACCGGCGACTTCCATGCTGTGACCTCTGCCCACAACACCATCAGCGCCCTTTTAGACAATTACATCTTCCAGCACCGCAAGGACGGCTTCTCGCTGCGCGAGATTTACTGGAAGCGCGTGCTTGACGTGAACGACCGCGCCCTGCGCAATGTGGTGACCGGCCTGAGAGGCGACGGCGTGGTCTGCGAAACGGGTTTCGACATTACTCCCGCCTCGGAGCTGATGGCCATCCTCTGCTTGGCCACGAGCGAGGAAGACCTGCAACGGCGTATTGAGAACATAGTGCTGGGCATTACTGCCGACGGCAAGCACTTCCGCGTAAAAGACCTCGGCGTAGCCGGTGCCATCACCGTACTGCTGAGAGATGCCATCAACCCGAACCTCGTTCAGACAACAGAGAACACCCCGGCATTTATCCATGGCGGACCGTTTGCCAACATAGCCCACGGCTGTAGCAGTGTGCTCGCCACGAAGATGGCCATGAGCTATTGCGACTATGTGGTGACAGAGGCTGGCTTCGGCGCCGACCTTGGTGGCGAGAAATTTTTCGACATAAAGTGCAGGAAGGCCGGCCTGCAGCCACGTTTGGTGGTAATTGTTGCAACCACACAGGGTCTGAAGATGCATGGTGGTGTGGGGCTTGAGCACATCAAGGAGCCGAACGCGAAGGGACTGAAGGAAGGTCTGAAGAACCTGAACCGCCACATCAACAACATGCAAGGATTCGGGCAGCCCGTCATAGTGACGCTTAACCGATTCGACTTCGACACCGACGAGGAGATTGACATTGTGCGCAAGAACTGTGAGGATTTGGAGGTGGGCTTCGCCGTGAACGAAGCCTTCCTGAAAGGCGGCGAGGGCGCTGTGGAACTGGCCCAGAAAGTTGTGGACACCATCGACAGGCAACAACCCCTGCCTATTCGCTTTACCTATAAGGAGGCCGACTGTCTGGAAGACAAGATCGAGAAGGTTTGCAAGCGCATCTATGGTGCATCGGCAGTGGAGTACGGCCAGAAGGTGAAGAAGAAGCTTGAATCACTGCGTGCCACCTTCTCCGACGACGACGGGGCCATTGCCCACTACCCTGTGTGCATAGCCAAGACGCAGTTCTCCTTCACCACCGACTCCACCCGCTACGGCTCGCCCGAAGGTTTCACCATCCGCATCCGCGACGTAATACTTAACTGCGGCAGCGAGATGATTGTGGCCATTGCCGGCGACATGCTCCGCATGCCCGGACTGCCAAAGAGTCCGCAGGCAGAGCGCATCACCATTGTCGACGGCGAGATAGAAGGGCTGTCGTAGAGACATTACCCCCTGCTATTTGTAGGCTTTGCGGAACTGTATGTATTCGTCGCAGCGCGAAACGTACTGGCTGGTCTCCCCGGCATGTTCCTTCTCCAGTTTGGCGAGCGCTGCCCACGCCTGATACTGTTGAGTCTCTGGTCGGGGATTGCGCTGCCAGTCGCTGATGGCATCGTTCCAGTCGGACGAATACCATGCGTCGCGACAGATATATGTGTAGCAGAGGGCGTAGAGCGCGCGCTCCTTGAGCTGGAAGTTTTTGCTCTGCGATGCCTTGCGAAGCAGTTCTTTAGCGTGTGCGGCCATGTCAGTCTCGTTTGCCCTCACGGTGTCGCCAAGGCTCTTTCCATAGCGCATGAGATACCAGCAGTCGCCGGTGAAGTCGGCCTGTGCGTAGCGCACGGCCAGGTCGTATTGCCGCTGGCAGGCTTCCTCTGGGCTGAGCAATGCGAGTCCAGCCTCAAGCTTCATCATCTCGCGTGCAAAGTCTATCTTCTGGTTGGTTTTCAGCAGAACCGTACCTCCGTATTCTTCCCTTTCCTTCAGCCACTGGCGCTTTATCCACGGCTCTACCTTATAGCTGCGGTGGGCGGCATAGTAGGCAAAGCCCTGCTGGCAGATGAACGACATGGGTACGCGCTGAAGCCAGTCTATGGCCTCTTGCCATTTGCGCAGCCTCAAGTATTTGGTGCCTATGAGGTCGGTGATGAAGATGTCGTTGCGGAAAAGCCTCGGCTTGAGCCACTGGTCAAGAGCGGTGGCGGCGGGGGTGGCGGCGTAGTCGGCGTATAGCCTCAGGTTCTCCACCTTCATGGTGTCTGCATAACTGAAGAAGTACCCTCCGTAGTTATTCCCCGTCTCCTCGTCGGCTTCGCCGCCAGACAGGCGGTTGCCGGCAGACGGCAGGGCCATGTCGGGCCTGACGCTAAGCAAGGCAGCTGCCACCTCGGAGCGTCCGGCAGCAGCGTAATGACTAACAAGCTGCTGATGAAGCAGTCGGTTGAAGACCTCGGTGTAATGGTTTCCCCACTTTTCGCCGTAGCGCTCTTCCTCCTCGCGGCTTTTCTCTGCAAGCCACTGTAGCTCGGTGGCTATGAAGTTGTCGAAATCGGCTCCGGGCTTGCTGGCGGCAGCCTTGATGTAAAGCCTCAGCACACGGGCGTTCTCTTGTAGCCGCCCGGAGCCTCCGAGGCCGTTGGTGAGCTGGATGTCGGCCAGTGCCTGCTGCCTGTCGCCAAGCAGAAACTCTATCCAGGCCAGCGCGCTCTGCCAAAGCACAGGCTGACAGCTCTTGCCTTCACTGACCACCCGCCGGCAGAGGGCTGCCATCTGCCGGGCCTCAGCCACCGAGATTTCGCGCACATAGAGTTTTCCGGGCCAGTAGCTATACTCGTCCTGGGCATCGACAGCCTCCTGCGTGTTGTTCACAAAGTCCTGAACAAGGAAAGGCAGGGCAGATGAGTTGGGGTTGCGACTATACTCCTGGCTGATGGCCGCGAAAGAGCGCTTCTTGAAGAAGCTCACCATGAGGCTCGTGCCGTCCTCCTGCTCTGCGTAGACGTTCCACGCCTCGTCGGTGCGGCCAGTGCGCAGCAGTGCGCCGCCGTAGATGTTCTTCATCATGTCGCGGTAGACACTGTTTACATACTTGCTGGCCGTCTGCTCCCAGAAGGTGATGTTCTCTGAGTGTCGTCCCATCAGCATGTTGCAGCGCATGTAAAGCAGGGCGTGCTGGCTGCGCAGGCGGCTCTTGATTTTCGACAGCGCATATCCCCTCACTGTGGCGAGCTTGCGGCTGCGCTCGGCCAGTTGCGCTTTGGTGGGGTATTCCCACCCGTCGTCGACACTGGTGGCACAGCTCAGATACTGTTCTAAGTGCTCCACGTAGCTCACCATGAGCAGGTCGCCCTTCTTGCGTGCAAAATCCTTTATCTCATCGGCATCGAAGAAATAGTACTCGCTGGCAGGCTTGCCGAGGTAGGCCTTCCAGTTGTTGTCGCACAGCCTACCCACGCGCTGGCTGAACTCCTGCCGGTTGTAGGTGCTGAAAAGGAAATAGTTGTGGTTGTCAACCCACATGCAGGCATCTGCCGGGAGCACTGCGGCTGCTGTCAGTATGCCAACGATGAACAAAGCCCTGAGGCTTTGCCTACTGATGGTGATAAATGGCTTCATAGTCTTTTGGGGTATATCGTTGTATGTTGTCTTTGTCTAAATGATAGGTTATGATGCATCGGTTCAGCTCTGGGCGCTGCTCGCCTACGGCTTTCTTCACGCGGAGAATCTCGTCGGGAGCCACTTCATGCTCAATGCGGGCCCCGTGGATGTTGCGCCGCCACAGGTAAACGGGATAGGCGGCAGACAGGGGCAGCGGATAGCTGCCCAGATGGCGCAGGTATGGCTTCACGTCGCGCAGGTCGAGCACAGGGTTGCGCTCCATGAAGCGGCGCGGGTCGCCCGTGTTGTAGAGCATCAGCACACCATAGTCGGCAGGAGGAGGCGACATCTGCAGCTGGTGCAGGCGGATGGTAACCGACAGGCTCACGCCTCTGTCCTTGAGAAGCTGCCTCACCTCGTCCAAGAACGCATAATAGGTCTTCCGGCTCCGAGCCGTATAGTCGCAGTCTATCTGTACCTCGCCTACGTTGCACACGTCGTGTGTGTCATTCATCTGCATCACCCTGTTCACTATCTGTGAAGCCAGGCCCTCATGCCTTTGGTGCATGCAGTCCTCTGTGATATATACCGTGGGCACCATCTCTATGCCTGCCGGCAGAGTGTCGGCAAAGGCTATGGTGGCGTTGGGCTTGGGAAGTGGCTGGTTTGTTGAAGCCATCACCACGTCGAAGTAGCGGCAGTACACCTTCTTTATATTATACTGCCTCAGGAAAGCCCGTTCCGTGGAGTCGAGCCGCAACTCCGTACGCCAGTAGTACACGGCGTTGACGTCAGAGGGCTTCGCCTTCCCGCCAAAGGGGGATGAGAGGGAGTCTTCAGTCTCGCCTACGAGGAAACCGTAGCCTACACACAGCAGTAGCAGTAACACCAGTGCCGCAATTATTGTATTCTCACCTCTCATCTTCTTCTGGTCGTCACAATCTGTTGCAAAGGTACGAATAAAAGCTCAGTCATACGCAAAAAAAGGAAAGAATTTTTCGCAATTGCCACAAATAGGCTCTAAAACATCCGTCTCCACCCACCTTAAGGGGGATGAGAGAGGGAACTGCAGTTTTCAAATGGTTTCTTCTGGATTGATATAGCCTGCTGCTATTGCCTTGACAATAAGCTCTGCCATGTTGTGGGAATGCAGTTTCCTGAACAGGTTTTTTCTGTGGTTCTCAACTGTATTCTCAGAGATGAACAGGCGCGCGGCAATCTCTTTTGTCGAGAGCCCCTTGGCAATGTTCTTCAGAACCTCTGTTTCGCGGACAGATGGTATGTCGTTCTGCAGATAAAGTCTTTTCTGTGATTTCCTGAATTGTGGGCAATAATATTGGCTGCTATTTGCTACCGCTACGATGGCCTCAAGCAGTTGTTCCAAATGGGCAGACTTGTAAACCACGCCATCCACTTTCTTTTCGGTAATCTTGTTTACCACCCACATCTCTTCGTGTATGGTGTGAATAATTATCTTGGCTTCTGGGTGCTTTTCGCGTATCAGGTCTATGAGACAGGTAACCTCCATGTCGGGTAGCTCCACGTCAGCAATATATATGTCAAAGACTCGGTTTTCCATCCTGGACAGAAGTTCGTGGCCGGTGGAAAAGGCCTCAACCATGTTCAGCCCTTTCTTCTGCATATAGCTTTTGAAACCTTCAAGCACCATTTCGTGGTCATCGACAAAAGCAATGGCCATTTCCTGCAGTTTGTAATTTTTGAATCCACTTTAAAAAGTCAGGCAGCCCCGACCGATTAACATATTACGTTAGTTTAACACAATATCGCTCTTTGACATTTTGTAATCTGGAGAAAAATGTGTACCTTTGTACTATCAATACTATGTATCACATGTCATTCAAGAAGAGTAAACAGAAATCCCAGCCCGACCTGTTCGCCACGGCATCGTTCTCGTTGCCGGAGCGTGAGCGCAGGTATATGGAAGACGAGCT
>JAFSKJ010000127.1 GCA_017449025.1 Prevotella sp.
CGTCCGGTGTGCGCAAGACGATGGTCAGCGACCGTGAGAGCGACATCTACTCGGCCATGTCGATGACCCTCGCCAGCGGCTGCGACTTCCTGATCCGCTCCGTACACGACCGTCCGGTGGACTGTGACGTGGAGGGCGGCAGCATTGGACTCAAGGAGTACATGCTGAGCCAGCCCGTGGCACTCGAATACTCGCTGGAGCTTCGCGGGCACAAAGGCAGGCAGTCCCGGACGGCTAAGATGACGCTTCGCTTCGCCAAGGTCACCTTCAGCAAGAACGACAAGTGCCTCGACGACGTGCCCGCGAGCCGCATGTTCGACGGCGACGAGCAGGAACTGCTAAGTCTGGAGATGGAACGCCTGCACCAAAAGTCGCCAAAGGCCATGGATGGCAACAACCCATTCCGCGAGAACTCGCTGCCCTGGGCTGCGTGGATTATCCCTCGGTGGATGGAGCGGCCACGTCAAGGCGCACGGCAGGCCCGGATACATAACCATGAAGAGGGGGCTAGACAGATTCAATCAGCACCTCGAAATCATCACCTTCACCAAGGCCAGAGATGTGTATAAAGAGTAGTGTAGGGGAGGGGCAGGGGTGGGGACAGAAACTAAGAAAAAGGAGCATCCGACGGGGTCGGGTGCTCCTTTTATGATGGTGTGGCGTGTCGGCGGCTGTTTATTCTTCTACGGGTATGAATTTCTCCTTCTTGCGCTTGCAGCGGGGACAGCGCCACGTATCGGGCAGGTCTTCAAACTGGGTGCCGGGAGGTATTCCCTGCTTGGGGTCACCTTTCTCTGGGTCGTAAGTGTACTTACAGGGGCATTTCATCTTTGCCATAGTCGTTCCCAATTATTTGGCCGGTTCCCACTTGCAGCGTACGGGCGACACGATGGCACCCTCCTTCTTCAGTTCGGCAAAAGCCTTATCGACCTCCTTGCGGTCAATGCCTGTGATTTCCGCAATCTTGCCAGCGTTGACGGGTGCACCGAACTCACGCATGGCTTGCAATACCTTTTCTTTCATAGTCGTTTGGTCGTTTCGTGGTTTAGTCGTTTTGTCGCTTGGGGATGTTACTTTTCCTAAACGACTAAACGACCAATTTCCTAATCTACTAAAAACTACAGTTGCAGCAGCAACCAGTTCTGCGTGCCAATCTTCTCGATGAGTTCCACTGCGCTCTGGCTCCAGTAGAGGTCTTCCTCCTCGTCCTTCAGGTAGTCCTTCAGCAGGTCGTAGGTGGTGGGGTCGTCCTTCACGCCCTCCATACACTTCATCAGCAGCTCAACGCCCGGCTCCTGAATGGCGAGGTCTGCCTTGACATACTCGACGGGGTCGCAGATGAGGTCGCGGCTCTTCATGCCCTCGAACTTAACGTCGCCGCCCAGGTCGAGGATGCGCTCCGTGAACTTCTCTACCCAGCCCATCTCCTCACCGAAGTGGCCGATGTACTTCTCCCCGAGCTTCGCGAAGCCCTGAGCCTTGAAAATCATGCCCTGCTGCTTGTGAACGATGGCACCTTCTGCCAGATGGGTTACGAAAAACTGTAATGCCTCAATTGATTTCTTCTTGTCCATAATGCTTTTGTTTTTTTAGTTGTTTGGGATATTAGTGGTTTAGTTGTTTGGGGATATTACTTGGTCGTTGGCATTTTTCCTAAACGACCAAACGACTAATTCCCTAAACGACTAATTCCGCCGCAAAGTTACGCGGGTTTTTGCACATATCCAAATCTGAAACAATACAAAAATTGTCTGAAACGATACGACCGTGAGATATTTCGCACTTTTAACGTCCGAAACGCACGATTATTCAGAAAAAAGTTGTAACTTTGCACCCAAAGAAACAGCATTTAGCGTATGGACTCGAACCAAGTAGATTTCTCCACCTTCTGCATCGGTAGCGTAGCCGCGGCTCTGCACATGAACCAGGCCGAGGTCTATCGCCGCCTGAAGTCGTCGGGCATACTGATGGACTACATCGTCGGCTGCTACGACGTGCTGCACACCTTCGGTCGTCTTTACCTCGTCGAAGACATCACCTCACTCATGAAAAAGCGCGGCGTGCTATGATAGTCTTTCACACCTCTAACACTGTGGTCAGTGCCCCCGACGTGCTCCACTCCCGTCCTTACCTCGACTTCGGGCAGGGTTTTTACGTCACGCCCACCAAGATGCAGGCCGTCAATTACGCCCAGCGCTTCACCAAGTGGGGCGAGGACGCCTACCTCAACTCTTACGAGATGACCGTCCCCGACACCTCCATATTCCGCTGCAAGCGCTTCGACAGCTACGACGAGGAATGGCTTGACTACGTTTCAGCCTGCCGCCTCGGACTCCCTGTCGAGCAGTTCGACATCATCGAGGGCGGCATCGCTGATGACAAGGTGTTCAACACCGTTGACCTTTACTTCGCCCACCTCATTTCCAAGGACGAAGCCCTGCGCCGACTCGTCGCCGTGCGTCCCAACCAGCAAATCTGCTTTCTATCGCAACTGGCTATTGATGCCTGCCTTACTTATCTGCGAACCGACAAACTGAAATAGACTATGGAAGCCAACGAGACCATCCTTCACATGAAGTACGCCCGCATCATCCAGCAGATAGCCGCCGACCTCGGTATCTCCAATGTTGATGCAATGGATCATTTCTATAACTCTCGCACCTTCCAACTCATCAGCGAGGGCATCGCCGACCTTCATTGTCGTAGTGACCGCTATCTGGCCGAGGAGGTGGAGCGGGAAATCGAAGCGTTGTAATTATAATAATGTAGAACAAAAACGGACAGCAAATGAGCGGAAAGACTGAAAACAACATAAGGAAATCGGGGCATTGGCAGGCAAAGAGACAGGCTAATGCCCCGGTTCTTTTTCTGAAAAGTGCAGAAATCTAAAAAAAAGTTCCAATATTTTGTAGTTTTTTGCCTCCTTTGTGCGATTTCTTATCAGAAGAGTCAAACAAAACATTGAATCAATGAAAGATTTAGAACGTGAATTTGAACGAATGGTGAGGGCGAACCGTGGCACGATTTACACCGTCTGCTACATGTTCTCCAACGACCAGGACGAGGTGGCCGACCTGTTCCAGGATGTGCTCATCAACCTGTGGAAGAGTCTGCCCTCGCGTGAGGAGCGCGGTGACGTGCGCTCCTGGATCTACCGCGTCAGCCTGAACGTCTGCATCTCGCTCGACCGAAAAAAGCGGCGCCACAAGACCGTGCCACTGACGATGGACATCGACCCCTACGAGGAGACGGAGACCAACCGGAACTCGCGCCAGATGGACATGCTGCGCCGCCGCATCGCCCGCTTGGGGCAGTTCGACCGTGCCGTCATCCTGCTCTGGTTAGAGAACATGAGCTACGAGGAGATTGCCGCCATCATGGGCATCACGGTGAAGAATGTCAGCGTGCGCCTCTACCGCATCAAGGAGGAACTAAAGAACATGTCAAAAGATTAAAAACTACAGAACATTATGGAAAATCAGAACAACAACTTACAGGAACTGGAGCAGCTGCGCAGTCAGGTCGCAGAGTTCAAGAGCCGCATGGAGCAGCAGGAGATAGTGAGCCGACATCTGCTTGACGAGGCGATGAAAGGCCACGTGTCGTGGATTAAACAGATGAGCGTCTGGGGTGGCTTCGTTGACTTGGCATTGGTGCCGTTGGTGATTTATGCCTTACGTGGCATCGTCGGCGTTTCATGGCTGCCAGTCATTGCCGTATGTACAGTGATGGTTATCGAGGCCTTCTTCAATTTCTGGAATGTCAGCACCATTCGCGACAAGTATCTGGCAGCTAACGATGTAATCAATACGCAAAAAAGGCTGAGGACTTACAAACGCAGGGAGAAACTATACTTTTACATCATAATCCCCTTCCTCCTGCTCTGGTTAGTATGGCTTTTCTTCGACGTATATAGCGGCAAAGACATCCCATTCCCAAGCACAGACAGGCTGATTTCTCATTTCACTGCCATTGCCATCGTGTTAGCTATATGCTTCTATGTCTTCTATCGCGAAATGCGCTCGCTGAACAAGGCCGTCAAGGAGATAGACGAGTTCGTCAAACAGTAGAGGACGCTGTAACCTCCCAAACTCCCTGACTCCTCAGAATATTGCCCCGCCGAAGTCCCCGGTGGGGCTTTTTGCGCCCGGAAAAACGCCGCCCGAGCCATCGGCGGCCCTCGCGCACGGTGCGAAACCATGTTCGGAGACCTCGCTGGCACTTCAGCACGGTGCGAAACCATGGACGACGGCTCGGAATGACCCGCGCACGGTGCGAAACTATGTTCCGAGTCTTCGTTGGCGGTTTCTACGCCGTAGAATGCCCTTCCGAGCCGCCGTTCACGGTTTCTACGCCGTTGGAACCCACTTCGCGCTCCTCGTTGGCGCTTTCTACGCCGTTGGCACCCATTCCGAGTCCTCGTCGGCACCCTCAACGCCGTTGGCACCGGTCACGCCGGAGTAACTGCGTATAACAATGAGAATAGCCGCCGACAGGCTCCCGTGGTGGGGTGTGTCGGCGGCTGTTTATTCTTCTAC